>VHCZ01000237.1 GCA_016871535.1 Verrucomicrobiota bacterium | reverse complement strand
GGCGCCTGGCAGGCTGCGGCGTTGCTCGTCGGTCACAGCCTCACCGGGGGGCTGCTCCCTCCTCGCGCCTTGCATCCGGCCAGGCGGCGCTCCCGCCAAAACCCCAAGTTATTTTTGAGCAGACCCTCAGAGTCATAAGCAAGTTGATCACGCAAAACCGAGTTTTTGACGCGAAACTCGCTGCATTTTGCCGGAGGCCATGGGTTGAGTCAATGAAACCGCGCAAGGCTGCAAGGCGCCGGGCACCCCTGTGTTCCCTCAGTTATGGTAGTTACTGTGCAGACCGTGGGATTGACGACAGATCGACCGGAGAACGGTAGCGCAGATTTCCAATCGGCAGGGCGCCAGCAAGTCCCAGCGTGCTCGGACTGGGAGACGCCCCGCAGAATACAATTCTGCGATACGGCAGAGTGCAACTCTGCGCTACGAGCTTTGTCGTCCATCCCGCGGACCAAGCAGCAGGGTGGGGCGAGGCTCCTGCCGAGCCAATGCCATCGAAGAAAGGCTCCGCAGGAGCGTCGCTCCACCGTCGTTAACTGAGGGTTACGGCGCCCTCAGCAATTCCAGCAATTCTCATTTTGAAGTAGCGCAGGCGTTCTCGCTGCGAGTTCAAGGGCGTCCCACCGCGTTTTGCCAGCCGCGCCATCACGCCGCGTTCAGGCGCTGCTGTTCGCGCCGCAGACATTCGCTCACTTTTTGCGCCAGCACGCGCACGTGAGGTTCTGTCAGAATCGCCGCAAAAATTTCGGGAGGGATAAACAAAAGCGATCTCGCCGCGATTTTTGGAAAGCCGGAGTTCCATCGGATGCGCGGGCGGGTTTCCAAAATCGGGGCCGGCAAAGTCCACCAGAGTTTCCAGAAGAGTCTGGCCCGCGGGCACGCCGCACCAGTGGTGCAATTCCTCCAGATTGACCGCGGGATGCCGCTGCAATTCGTCGAGAAGCCTCTGCGTGGCTTCGAGGTGCCGGGCGGCGTCTTGCTTGCCGCGCACCTGAATCGGCATCGGCCAAAGCCCGCCGCCCGAATGGCCCGACGAAGCGAAGCGCACACCGAAAAGCGCTTGCTCGCCCGCATTGTAAGCGCACAAGAGGCGAGCCCAGGTCGCAAGAAACACACTCTCCGAGCTGATGCCGAGTTGGTGCGAGAGTGTGGCAATTCGGGAGCGGCAGCTTCCGGAAAGCACGCCTCGGCGCGCGGCGAAAGCCTCGGAACGGCGGCTGTCCGCGTCATGGGAAGTTTCCTGTTCCTTACGAAGCTGCACTCGGTCCATGAACCCGGTAGGACGATCCCGTCCCGGCGAGCCGATCGGCGTGCGTGGAACACGTCCGACTCGGCTCGCTGGGGACAGGCTCGCCCTACCGTCTGGTTCATGGGAAGCAAGGCCTAGAAATGGTGGCGGACGCACGCTTCGCAGCCGGTCGCGCCAGGATGGAGACGGAAGCGGCGCATCTTCTCGCGCATTCTGCGCCGATGGGACGGGTGGAGTTCGGTGCGGTTTGGTTTCGAGCAACGTTGGGATAACGATTCTTCACAAACTCAAGCTTTTCTTTGATAGGCTGATTCAGAAATCTCGCGCTCTCGTGGACTTTGCACTTGCAGAAATTGGCGTGCGATTCGGCGCGCTTAAGCTAAAAGAAACCTCCTATGAAACCTCTCCCAGTTCTCATCGCCTTGGCAGTAACTTCCTTCACGCTCTCGTCCGCGCAACAAACCGCAACCTCCAAACCGCCGGCGCCAGGCCTGCGTTCATCGACTTCGGCGACGTCTCCGGATCCGAACATGCCTCGGCCCATCGCGGCTCACGATACCGTGTTCATCGAGGAACTGACCTGGCTGGAGGTGCGGGATGCGCTTCGCGCCGGCAAGACTACCGTCCTCATCGCCACGGGCGGAGTCGAGATGAACGGGCCGTATCTGGCCACGGGCAAACACAATTATGTTTTGCGCGCGGCGACGGAAGCGATCGCGCGCAAGCTGGGCAACGCGCTGGTCGCGCCCATCGTCGCGTTCGTGCCCGAAGGCAACATCGATCCGCCCACCGAGCACATGCGGTATCCGGGCACGATCAGCCTGCGGCCGGAGACCTACAAACTGTTGTTGACCGACATTGCCGCGAGCCTGCGCGCCCACGGCTTCGAGCATATCATTCTCATCGGCGACAGCGGTGGAAACCAAACCGGCATGAAAGAAGTCGCCGCCGAACTCTCGGCCCGGTGGGCCGGCGGCAAAACGAAGATTCATTTCATTCCGGAATTCTATAACTACCCGGCGGTGACCCAGTGGCTGGAATCGAAAGGGATCAAGCAAGTCGATGAAGGGCATCACGACGACCTCGCGATGGAGGCGATGATGCTCTCGGTCGATCCCACCACCGTGCGAATCAAGGAACGGATCGCGGCCGGCAAATTCTCGATCAACGGCGTCCCGCTCCAACCCGTGGACAAAACCATCGACCTCGGCAAACGTATTATCGACTTCCGGGCCACGGCCACGGTGGAGGCCATCAAGAAGGCCATCGGCAAATAGTCTGACTGCGCCTCAGGAACGGCGTGGCATCCGGTCCTTGTTACTCCAAACGCCCCGCCGCGCGCAGGAGGTCAGCAGACCATGCGGCATCCTCTGGAGAAAGCGGCGGGTCGAGTGGACGCCGGTAATCGGTGCGGTCGTAGCGCCCCCGTTCGTAGGCTTCATCGACGACTTGTTGAAGATCCAACACGGCGTCGCGGTCCTTGGGACGAAGCGGGATGGCGATCCGGGGCAGCCGTTCGCGCAACGGCAGGCGGTAAAGAGCGCGCTCTCCTGGGCGATGGGCGCGAAACACGCAAACCATGTACGGCGTCCGTTTGCGCGCGGGCAGCAATGACTCGTCCACCGAGAATGCCCAATCGCCTTCGCGCACCAGGTCGATCTCAACCAGGTTAACGCCTCCAGCGATAAAGGCGCGCTGCTTTGACTGGTAAGCCGTCCGACCGCGACCGGGCAGTTTGTTGGACGGACTCAGCACTTCAATCGCCGTGACGACACGACCGCCGGAAGAGGGGTCGATGATTTCCACGCGCCGGTCCACCTCCGGTTCGGGCACGCGCAGGAGCAGCGGCTCCGCCACCGATACCGTGGGCGCGGATGCGGCCAGTCCGCCGCCGCTGGTCCAGGATTCGGACACTTCCACGTCGGGTTGCACGTGGCTCGAAGGCTCATCCTCGATGTCCAGGGAGACATTCTCTTCCGCACGCGCCACCAGCGGTTCGGGAAGCTGACGCTGAAGATGATCTCGAATGTAGATGATGAGGCTGGCATGCACATCACGCCAAGAAAGCTCCAGCCACGGGTCCATGCCTGGAAAAGGGCTGCGCATAACAGCCGCAATATAACGCGGTCACAGGGACGTTCCAATCATGGAAATTGAGTCCCATTCGTCTCAATGCGGCTAAAAAACTCGTCAGTAATCAGTAATCAGTGAAACTCGCAATGGATCATGCGTCACTACTACCACTACTGATTACCGATTACTGATTACTGATTACTGGTTACTGGTTACTGGTTACTGTCCCATAGTCCCGCCGTTTCCTATTGCGCGAGAATGTCGGTTGCGGAATTCTCGCCACCATGTCCAAGAACCTACTCCATCGTTTCCTTCATCCTTTCATGCGTGCGCCGTTTCAAGCCATGGCCTGTGCGTTCATCGTGTTCGCCTTCGGTTCGGCACGCTCTCTGAGCACCGCGGAGCCGATCGATCCGGCGAAGCTTCCGCCGCCCAAACGAGTTGTGGTCCCGAAATTGAAGGGCGAGCTCAAGCTCGACGGCAAACTGGAGGAATCGGTTTGGAAGAAAGCCGCCGCGCTCAAGCCGTTTCTCCCGAACAACGGCGGCGGCCAGGAACGCGAGAGCACCGAGGTCCGCCTTTGGTACGACGACCAGGCGCTCCACATGGCCTGGATCTGCGCCGACCGCGATATCCAGGCGACCTTCACAAAACGCGACAGCCGATTCTGGGAGGAGGAAGTGGCGGAGTTCTTTGTGACGGCGGGCGGACTGGAACGTTACTTCGAGTTGCAGTGGAATCCGCTCGGCGGCGTGTTCGATGCGATCATCGACAATGAACTGGGCGCGGACGGCGTGTCCAAGAAGTTCACCGGCAATTGGGATTACACCGCTTCCGGAATGAAGAGCGGCGTGTTCGTGAGCGGCACGGTCGCTAACAGTTCGGACCAGGACCGCTTCTGGCAAGTCGAAGTTTCCGTGCCGTTTTCCGATTTGAGCCGAAGCACGCCGAAGCCGGGCGAGGTCTGGCGCGCGAATTTTTATCGGTTCAATCGCGGCAAAGATCAGCCCGCCGAATTGCTGAGCTGGTCGCCGACCCAATTGCCGGGCTTCCATCAGCCCAGCCGGTTCGGCTATCTGGAGTTCGGGAGGTAGCCACTCATTTGCTCCCGGGTTTGGAGGCCGGGATCGTCGCCAGATCCGGCGGCAACTTGTCCGCCTCGAACGTTTCCACGTTCATCTTGATCAGGCTGAAGAGCGGGACCCCTAAATTGATGGGGCCATCGGACCGGTCCACCATCATCGCGACGCCCAGCACGCTGCCCTTGTGCGCGCGGACGATATCGATGGTTTCCTGCACGCGGCCGCCTTTGGTGATCACGTCCTCCACGACGAGAATTTTTTCGGCCGGCGCGATCTTGAATCCGCGGCGCAAAGCCAGTTTGCCCTCCTCCTTCTCGACAAAGACAAACCGCACGCCCAGTTGCCGCGCGACTTCCTGGCCGATGACCAGTCCGCCCATGGCGGGAGAAATGACCGTCTCGGCTCCCAGGGCACGGGTTTTGTCCGCCAGCGCGCGGCCAAACTTTTCGACAATCGGCATCTGCTGCAACGCCAGGGCGCATTGAAAGTATTGGCGGCTGTGCAGGCCGCTGCGCAGGACAAAATGGCCTTCAAGCAAGGCGCCTGTTTCCCGGAACAATTGGAGAGCTTCTGCCGTCGTCATAAGGCCGAGATCAAAGGCCAACCGGCAATCCCTGGCAAACCTTCTGTGTCTGAAACAGGAGAACGCGGCGGGCTACCATCTCGCCGGGCCTTTTGGCGGCAGGTTGCCGCCAAACACGGGCTGGTAGCCCGTTCCACCCATTTTTCAGACAGGCTCTTAGGGGGACTTTTTCCAGTCCCCGGCGGCGCAACTCGCGAAACGGATCTGGAAAGCTTTGTGAACCCGCAGGCTCGAAAGCCTGCGCTACACCGCGCGCGTTTTTGAAGGAGGTTGATCTTGCCCTGGCCACCCGGCGGTGGGAGACACAATTGAATTGTTTTCCCGAAGTCCACCGATACCCTACGGCCTCGCTAAAAATGGGCTTGAAGCTTTTTAACACACTGAGCCGTTCCGTGGAGAACTTCGCCCCGCGCGATCCGGGCGGAAAAAAGGTGGACGTATACTGCTGCGGCCCGACCGTCCACAATTTCGCCCATATCGGAAATTTTCGGACGTTTGTCTTCGCGGATTTGCTTCGGCGCTACCTGGAATTCAGCGGCTTTGAGGTCCGGCACGTCATGAACATCACCGACGTCGAGGACAAAATCATCAAAGGCGTCGCCGCGTCCGGGGCCGGCCTAACCGATTACACCCGGCGATACGAGACCGCGTTTCTGGAGGATTTTCGCGCGCTCGGTTGCTTGCTGCCGCATCACACGCCGCGCGCCACGGAACACATTCGCGAAATCATCGCGCTGATCGAGAATCTGCTGGCGAAGGGGCTGGCGTATCGGGCGTCGGACGGCTCGATCTATTTCAGCATCGAGAAATATCGGGCGTCGGGCCATCGCTACGGGCAATTGCTCAATCTGAATTTCGACGCCATGCGCGTCGGTGAACGCGTGAGCGCGGATGAATACGACAAGGAATCCGTGGCAGACTTCGCGTTGTGGAAGGCGCGGGTTCCGGAGGACGGCGCGGTTTATTGGCCGAGTCCCTGGGGCGAAGGCCGGCCCGGCTGGCACATCGAATGCAGCGCGATGAGCATGAAGTTGCTCGGCACGAGCTTCGACCTGCACCTCGGCGGCGAAGATCTCATCTTTCCTCATCACGAAGACGAGATTGCGCAAAGCGAGGGCGCGGGCCTGCAAGCGCCCGGCGAGCGTTTCGTGAAATGCTGGCTGCACGCGGCACACTTGCTCGTCGATGGCAAAAAGATGAGCAAGACGCTGGGCAATTTCTATACGCTGCGCGATTTGCTGGCCAAAGGCTACACGGGCCGCGAAATCCGTTACCTGCTGCTGACGGCGCATTATCGCGCGCCGTTCAATTTCACGCTGGAAAACCTCAGCGGCGCGCGGACCGCGTTGGGGCGGCTGGACGAATGTTTCACGAAGCTGGGTGAAGTCGCCGGCTCCGCTCAGGCCGAACCCGACTCCAGACTCCTGGAAGAATTCACCGCCGCGCTGGACGACGATCTGAACGTCTCGGCGGCCTGGGGAAATATTTTCGATTGGGTCCGCGAACTAAACCGAACCCTCGACGCCGGGAAGATGACCCCCACCCATGCAAGTTCCGCTTTAGGCGCGTGGCGTCGAATCGACCACATATTCGGCGTCGGCCACAAGGCCGAAGCGGAAGCGCCGCCGGAAATCATGTCGTTGCTCGAACAACGTCAGGCCGCCCGGAAGGCGAAAGATTTCAAGCAAGCCGACGCGATTCGCGAGCAGTTGAAGTCGGCAGGCTGGGTCATCGAGGACACTCCCAAAGGCCCGCGATTAAAGCGGGCGTAACGTAGGGCAGGCATCCTGCCTGCCCCGACGACGCGGGTAAACGATGGTCGTGGAATTCGGCAGTTCAACCCGGAGAATTTGAACCGGAGGGAAACAGAGCAAACAGCGACGGGGAGGATTTGGGTGGCAATCAGCCCTTCGCTGGTGTTTGCATGGTGAAAACGTTATCCCCTCAGGTAAAGGTGGGGCAAGACTCCTCCCGAGCCACTGCCATCGAAGAAAAGCTCCGCAGGAGTGTCGCCTCACCGTTAACTGAGGGGTTGCCGAAAACGTTCCTTCTCCGTTTCCTCCGTTCCTCCTGTTAACATTCGACTTTCACCGCTTTCCAATATGCGTTTCCGGCGACGCGGTTCGGCACGAGGACGCGCTGGTAAAGCCGCAGATGCGTGAGTTGTCCGGCGAAGACGCTGAGATCGACTTTGACCTCCTCCCACTTTCGGCCTTGGGAGCCTTGCGCGCCGCCATCCACATAAGTGATTCCGCGAATGCCCGCGATGCCGCCGCCCGCGCCGCCAAAGTCAGCCCGATCCAGCGTCCAGTCGGGATTCCAGTATCGAGTCAAATCCGCAAGCTTGCGGAGTTCGGCGGGCTGGGTGACGGGAGTTTGGATTTGAACGATGAACGTTTCGCCAGTTGCCCCGCTCCCTGAACCTGGCAACAACGAACGCGAGTTCGATCAATTCACTTTGAAAGCGAAGTCCAGAGCGGACGGCGATTTCGATCTGGTGCTTTGCACGTTCCGTCCACCGCACCCAGGCTCTGGCGTTGAGAGTTCTCGCGACCGAATCGAGCACGGTGAAGCGGTCCCGATGTGGAGCGGGTCTTTCAGGCGCCGCATGAGCCAGTGGTTCAGACTCAAAACAGCAACGCCGCCGGCGCGAGCTCGATTTTCCCGGCGATCTCCGGCGGAATCGGCGCGGCGGCCATGGCGCCGTCCGGCCGGTGCGCGACACAGACAATCGTGATCAAGCCCCGAGCCACCTCCTCTGGCGGGGTCACGCTCAAATTCCGGAAGCGAAAGCAGTAGGTGATGGACTTGGACTTTTTCTCCCGGACCAGAAGGTGGATTTCAACCAGGTCCTCGAATCGCAGCGGCTTTTTGAAGTCGCACTCCGCGTGAACGCGCGGGAAACCGAGGGGCGGGTCGTGCTGGCCCAGCACCACCGAAAATCCGAGCTCGCGATAGAAGCCGTGCTCGGCGGTTTCCATGAACCGGAAAAAATTCGCGTAGTGCATGATGCCCGCCATGTCGGTGTCCGAAAACTCGACGCGGCGCGTGGCTTTGAATTCGTAAGGCATGTCCGGATTTTAGATTTCGGATTGGCGATTGGCGATTGGCAATTGGCAATTGGAAGCCCGCAGAGGCGAAGCCTTTCGTTGCGGTGGGACGTCACCTCGGAGTGCTGTAATTGACCGTGCTCTCGCGGCGGTCTTCCGTTCGATTGGCGCGCAGTTCCTGAAAAACCCGAATTGTGTCTTGCGCCAGACTCTCTACGCTGAATCTCTTCATTACGGCGGCACGGCCCGCTCCGCCCAGGGCGCGGAGCTTTGCCGGGTCGGTGAGCAGTTGCTCGAGGGAATCGGCCAGCGCTTCCGCCGAGCCCGGCGCGCAATGCACGCCGCCGCCCGTGGCTTCGATCAATTCGGGAAATGCCGCGTGGTCAGGCTGAACGACCGGAACGCCCGAAGCCCAGGCCTCGACCAAGTACAACCCGAACGCTTCCCCGTAAAGCGCCGGAACGGAAAACACCGAGAGCGATCTCAGAAACGCCTGCTTGCCCGCGCGGTCGAGGTTCGGATGAAATTCGACATCGTTGAGAAACCCGCCCGCTTCCAGGCGCGATCGCAGTGTGGCCACGAATTTTTCGTCTGAGGGCCCGCAGCCGCCACCCACACGCAGTTTCAAATCCTTCACCCGATTGCGCCGCTTCAGGAGGAGGAACGCCTCGACCAGCGTATCCAGGCCCTTTTCGCGGCACATGCGCGCAAAGTAGCCGATCACGGGCGGGTTAGGCGGCGCCGCGGCCGGCGCATAACCGTCGAGGTTGATGCCATTGTGCAGGACGCGCACGCGTTCCGCGGCCAAGGCCAGCCTCGATCCCATCAACTCACCGAAGTAACGGCTGGGCGCAATGAACAGGTCCACGTCCGCCGCGCGCTCGGCCAGCGTGGCCCAGGCATTCTTTTTGTGCGGCGCAGGCAACGCGTCCAGAAAAGAGTCTTCGCCTTGCAGCAGGCACGTGACCGGCGCGCCGAGTTCACGCTTGAGCCGGCGGGCCATCCCGACCAGCAAAGCGTTCGACAAGCAGATCACATCGGACGCCGGTTGCGTTTTGAGCCAGGCGAGCAATTCGTCCAGTTCCCGGGCTTGATGACCTTCCTCGCCGCGAAGCATCGAGATCGTGAGTTCACCTAAATCCTCGGGGCGGGTCTTTGCCGTTTTGCCCGCGGCCCATTGCAGCAAAGGCCGGGAGGCGAGCAACCCGTGCAGCCAGTGCGGCGCATTGCGAAAGAGAGCCGACTTTTGCTCCAGGTAAACGTTGACGCCGCCGAAGAAAATCGGCGTCCCGGCGCTCTGGTCTTCTTCGTCCAGCGTCAGCGGCAGATAAAGCGGGACGAGCAGCGCGGAGTGTCCCATCTTGCGCAGCGCGGCTACCAGGGCATTGTCGCGGAAGCAATTTCCGCAGAACATTTTTCCCGCGCCCGGCGTGATCTG
>VHCZ01000236.1 GCA_016871535.1 Verrucomicrobiota bacterium | reverse complement strand
TTTTGTCCGTGGCCTGCGTTGGCTCGGTCCTTACAGCCCGCGTTGGGGATGCTCGGACCTCGCCGCCTTGGCCACAGCCAAAATCCCTCGCCGCAGGACCCCGCGCAATTTTCGGACACGCTCTCAGTCGCAGAGCCCTGGCTATGCTCCTTCGTCGTGCCTCGCCAGAAAGCGAAATCGCCTCCAGCAAAACCGGAATTTATTTTTGCACAGACCCTTAGCTGAGGGGCGTTAGCTGTTCCACGAGATGCAGAAGTTCCTGTTGACCTCCGGCCCGTTGTCGCAGCGAACGATCCTGGGCAACGCCGGCTTCGACGTGGAGGAAGAACGCGAGCACAAAGAGGAGGAAGGGACGCTGGTGAATGATCCGAAATCCGGCGCTTGAGTAGCCGCGAGAGCAAAGAACGCAAGGTGAAGAAGCTCACGGCAGTTTACAGGCTCACCGATTGGGTGAACGAACTAACGCACCTAACTCGTTTGCTCTTTGTGATCTTTGAGATCTTTTGCGGCTAGAATGCCGTTTCCAGCATGATCCGAAGACGCGGGCGCAGGTGTTGCCGATCTTCTCTCCCAACCATGGGAAACAACCGGGTGAATCGGGACGCCCCAGGGCGTGAAAAAATCAGAAGAAGGAAAGCAGGGCTCCGCGGCAGCGTCGCCCACCAACCAACAGGAGAATTGTTTCGGCTACGCCAGAAGCTTCTCGAAGACTTTGCCCGCCACGTCCGTGAGCCGGAAATCGCGCCCCTGGAACCGATACGTCAAGCGCTCGTGATCGAGGCCGAACAGGTGCAGGATCGTCGCGTGGAAATCGTTGATGTGAATTGGTTCCTTCACGATGCTCCAGCCGATCTCGTCCGTCTCGCCAATCACCTGGCCGCCTTTGACCCCGCCGCCTGCCATCCAAAGGCTGAATGCAAACGGATGATGATCCCGCCCTGTGTTTGGTTCGCGGCCAATCCGGTTTTCGCCGAGCGGCGTGCGGCCAAATTCGCTGCCCCAAATTAGGAGCGTCGTGTCGAGCAGGCCGCGCTGTTTCAGGTCCTTCAGGAGCGCTGCGATGGGTTGATCTGCCATGCCCGCGTTGAACTTCAACTCCGCGTTCAGGTTGCTGTGATGATCCCACGACGCATGATAAATGTTGACGAAACGCACGCCACGCTCGACCAAACGTCGCGCGAGCAAACAATTTCGGGCAAACGCCCGGTACTGTCCCGGCCCGCCGCCGCGATCCGCTTTCAACCGCGGATCGTCCCGGTCCACGCCGTACGCTTCGAGCGTCGCTTTGCTTTCGCCGGACAAATCCATCAATTCCGGCGCGGAGGTCTGCATCTTAAAAGCGAGTTCGTATGCGGAAATCCTGCTCGCGATCTCCGGATCGGCCACCGTCTTCATCCGCAGCTTGTTCAAATCCATGATCGCGTCGAGGCCAAGGTGCTGCATTTCGGATGTGATGCCGGGAGGATTGCTCAAGTTGAGCACAGGATCGCCCTGATTGCGGAACAACACGCCGGCGTAATTGGAGGGGAGAAATCCGCTCGACCAAAGGGACGCGCCGCCGCTGGTGCCTCGGCCCGCGGTCAACACCACGTAGCCGGGCAAATTCTGGCAAACGCTGCCTAAACCATAATTCAACCAGGCGCCGATCGTGGGTTTCCCGAATGTCGCGACGCCGCAATTCATCATCAACTGGCCGGGATGATGATTGAACTGATCCGTGTGCATCGAGCGGATCAGCGCAATGTCGTCTGCGCACGAACCAAGGTGCGGCAGCAGATCGGAAAGCTCCATCCCGCATTGGCCGTGCTTCGTGAACTGGCGCGGGCTGCCCATGATCACGGCCGAATCTTTTTGGATGAACGCGAAGCGGACTTCTTTGACGAGCGATTCGGGGAGCTTTTGGCCGTGCAATTCGTTCAGCTTCGGCTTGGGATCGAACAAGTCCATCTGGCTCGGCGCGCCTTCCATGAAAATGAAAATGCAGGCGTTGGCCTTGGGCGCGAAATGCGGCGGCCGGGGTTCAAGCGGGTTTCTGGCCGTGGGCGCAGGGTCCTTCGCCAGCAAACCATCGGCTTTCAGCATGGAGGCAAACGCCAGCGCGCCCAAACCGCTCGCGGTAGAGGTGAGGAAATCGCGGCGAGTCAGTTGAACGATTTCTCTGAAATTCGATTCCATAACTACTACTCTCGCGTCACAAATTCATCCAGGTTCATGACCGTGCGCGCCACGCCGACCAAAGCGGCGATCTCAGCAGACCGGCCGGCATCCCCTCCGTGACTGCCGGCGATTGGCGCGGCCTGCTCCGGAGCGCGACGGATCAATTCGGAATAATCTTCGTGCAGCCTGGTCAAGCGATCGAACTCTGCCTTCGTGGGAGGTCGAGACAAACAAAGCTCGAACACACGCCTGATCTGATCCGAAGCATCGGCTGCCGGTTGACCCGCGATTCGCCGGCCTAAGGCCTGAGCGCACTCGTAGAACACGGGGTCATTCAGCGTCGTGAGCGCTTGCAACGGCGTGTTGGAGCGTTCGCGGCGCGTGCATGTGACGTTCGAGTCCGGCGCGTCAAAGGTCATCAACATCGGATACGGCACAGTCCGTTGAAAATGAATGTAGAGTCCGCGCCGGTAGCGATCCGCGCCTTCGCTATCTTTCCACTTGACCGAATTTGCGTATCCCAGCGCCGCGATGTCCGAAGGCAAAGGCGGCCGGATGCTCGGACCGCCAATGACGGGACTGATGAGGCCGGCGGCGCTCAGGAAGGCGTCGCGGACACATTCCGCTTCGAGGCGGAAGCGGCTTTGGCGCGCGAGCAAAAGGTTGTTCGGATCACGCGCCAGCAACTCGCTTCGCGGCTCCGACGATTGTCGGTAAACGGAGGAAGTCACGATCAACTTGATCAACTCCTTGCGGCTCCAACCGAGGCGTTGGAATTCCGTCGCGAGCCAATCGAGCAATTCGGGATGCGAAGGCGACTCGCCGCGCGTGCCAAAATCATTCTCCGTCGCGACCAATCCCCGGCCAAATAAGCGGCTCCAAATTCGATTGGCGGTCACGCGGGCGGTGAGTGGATTCGCGGGGTCGAAGAGCCATTCGGCGAGATCCAGGCGATCAGGTAGGACAGGCTTCCAGCCTGTCCCTTCTTTGCTTCCCGATGATGGTCCTTCTTGACTGTGCTTCTCGACGGGAGGCAGGCTGGAAGCCTGCCCTACTTTGCGCGATTTGAACGCATGCAAGACAGCGAGAGTGCCGGGCATCACTTCCTCACCCTTGCGCAGGAAATCCCCGCGGATATGGATATACGTCTGCCTCGGCTTTTCGTTCTCGGCGAGCGTTTGCGCCTTGGTCTCGGGGAACTTGGATTCCTTCTTCGCGTGCGCCACCAACTGGCCGTTCAGTGTGCGGGTGCTCGGATCGACTACTTCGCGGTAGTATTTCGCCAGCGCGTCCTTCTCTTTCTGAGTCCGTCGCTCGACGGGTGTCTCGAGAATCCAGACAATCGAGTCGGGCATGAGATCGGCCTTCAACGGACCCGATGAACTCGTCGCCGCGAGACGGAATCGTTCGAGGGTGTGTTGGCTGCCGTATTGCTGATCGAGATGGAAAATCAGCTTCGCTCCCGCGGGAACCTCGATGTTTTCCTCTGTTTCAAAAACGGCCACGTGGCGTTGGTCGAATTGAGGATCAATCGCCCAGCCCGTCTTGGCGTTGCCGTCAATCGCGCCTTCGACCGGCCAATCCTTCGGGGCGTGATCCGCTGAAGCCTGTTGGAGCGTGATCGGAGTAACTGCTCGACTCTTTCGGTGTTCTGATCCCTCGATCGGTTTGGCGATCCCTTCCCCCTCACCCCGGCCCTCTCCCTTGGGGAGAGGGAGAGTCGATTCCAGCGCTGGGGCAGGTTTGGAGCGATCAGATGTAGCTGCAGGGGCCGCCTGTTTTTCCCTCTCCTTGGGGAGAGGGTTAGGGTGAGGGGAACCAGCGCGTCGGCTTTCTTGAGGTGTGGCTGGGCCAGTTGCCGCCGATTTCCAGTCGCGTTCACTTTCCAGTTCGACATTCACCTTGAATTCGCTCAAGACGAAATTCCCATTCCTGCTTCGTCCTGGGCCTTTCCCGGGCGCCGGATCATCAAACACTTCCAGCCGAAAGCCTGTGACGTTCTTCAAATCAGTCGTCGCTTCGAGGGTGTAAGTGTCCTTGTCCGGATTCTTCCCCGTGACGACGACCGTGCCGTCGTTCTGGACTTTCAAATCGGAGCCACCCGCCGACGCAGCTTTTGTCACCGTCAGAATCGCCCAGCGTTCGGCGGGCAACTTCACCTTCTGCTCCCATGCCGTCTGATTGGCGGCCGCCTTTTCGCGAAGGTAAGCCGCGAGTTCGCTTTGAAGCCGGTCGCGTTCTTCGTCCCAACGCTCCTTCTCTTGCCGGTATTGCGCCAGCTCCGCCGGGCCCGGCGCCGGCAGATCTTTCTCCGAGGCGTTGTTGAAGAAAGCGTAAAGCTGATAAAACTCGCGCTGCGCGATCGGATCATATTTGTGGTTGTGACATTCGGCGCAACCGACCGTCAAGCCGAGCCAAACCGTGGCCGTCGTGCTGACGCGATCCACCGTAGCCTTGCAGCGAAATTCTTCCTGGTCCACGCCGCCTTCTTTGTTCGTGAGCGTGTTCCGATGGAACCCGGTCGCGATCTTCTGCGCCTCGGTCGCGCCGGGTAGAAGGTCACCCGCGAGTTGTTCGATGGAGAACTGGTCGAAGGGCAAGTCGCGATTGACCGCGTCGATTACCCAATCGCGGAACAAATAGGCGTAAGGCCGGGCCGTGTCCTTCTCATAGCCGTCGCTGTCGGCATAGCGTGCCAGGTCGAGCCAATGCCGTCCCCAACGCTCGCCAAAATGGGGCGAGGCCAGGAGCCGATCCACCAACAGATCATACGCGTCCGGGCGTTTGTCCGCGACGAACGCATCCACGTCCTCGATCCGAGGGGGCAAGCCGAGCAAGTCGAAGCTCAGGCGCCGAATCAACGTCCGGCGATCCGCTTCAGGCGAGGGCGCGAGCTTTTCCTTCTCTAGCCGCGAAAGGACGAAGGCATCGATGGGATTTCGAATCCACGTCCGCGTTGTTGTCTCTGGAACCTCCGGACGAACGGGTGGCTTGAAAGCCCAATGCGAGTGAGAAGAGTGCTCCGGGCTGACGGTCGGGCTTTCCGCTTTTGAAGCCGGAGACGCTCCGTCATTCGCGTCCACGTTCGCCGCGGTGAAAACCGCAAGCAACGCGACCAGGATGTGGCTGGTTGAAATTCGTTTCACGGGCGCTAAGCGCAAAATAACGCCGGACTCAGCGCGAAGCAATCTCGCTGCCAGAAGGCCGCGCAATAATAATGATTATGATATGGTTGTCCAGTGACCCTTGAACAGTGTGTGATAGAGTACAGACCGAGTCTATCACTGCCACCATGTCGGAAGCCGCAGCCACTTCGTTTTCCTTCGTCACGACAAATCCCTCTTTCAGCAGGCCAAGATGATGGGGAGGATCGCCCGGGCGCTTGGAACCGGTGGGGAGAATGTGCTGGGAACGCCGGTTCCGCTGGTCACAGCAACATTTCACGTACAAGTCTTTGGGACGACCAACCGCCGGCCTGTTGTCATTCTGAGATCCGCCCCGAATTTCGGAGTCCAGATTGAACCTGCTGCAGCTTGAAGTAGTATGCCGCCATGCCCAGCGCAGGAGACTCACGTTTGATACGGAGATGCTGGGACTCGTCACTCGTGTTCTGCATAGCGGCAGCACTCGCTGCCCTAACGTTGGATGCCGCCGAGTCGAGCGGTGTTCCGCGCGAGTTTCGACAGCGCGTTTGGACGACGGACCAAGGACTGCCCCACAACACGGTCCGGGCCGTCCTTCAGACCCGGGA
Organism: Verrucomicrobiota bacterium; assembly: GCA_016871535.1. Lineage (NCBI taxonomy): Bacteria > Pseudomonadati > Verrucomicrobiota > Verrucomicrobiota bacterium. The sequence goes on along the minus strand of VHCZ01000236.1, from coordinate 3,638 downwards.
CGGCTACCTCTGGATCGCGACGCAACGCGGGTTGGCACGGTTTGACGGCCTTAAGTTCGCGGTCTTCAATCACCTGAAAGATCCCGCGTTTGTCTCCGACGATTGCACACGTCTGGCGGAAGATTCGGCGGATTGGCCAAAATCAACCGGACACGCTTGGATGGGTCGAAGGAATTCGGCCCCGGTGTGATGAGCTTCTATTCCGTGACCAACGGCCTTTCGAACAACAACGTCTGGGCTCTGCACGAAGACAAGGACGGCGTGCTCTGGATCGGCACCGAGCGCGGGTTGAACCGCTTGAAGAATGGCCCGAGACGCGCTTGTTTCAGTTTGGCGCCGGCGCGTCAGCTTTGTCGGTCTTCGCCTTGCTCGGCTGGGGAATTCACCGTTGGCGATTGGGTTTCACGCGTCGCATCCACCAATTGGAGACCCAACAGGCGCTGGCTCACGAGCGCCGTCGGATCGCCCGGGACCTGCATGACGAAATCGGATCCCAATGTCGAGGCTGGCCATTTCTCAGGAGGCGGAGAGTTCTGGGATGCCGCCTGCGGAAGCGGTCGTGGCGAAGGCCGCCGGGCCCGCAGCCGTGGCTCGCCAGGCCCTGCGCAGCCTGGATGAGGTCGTTTGGGCGACCGACCCGCAGTTGGACACCTTGGAGCATCTGGTCGATTACGTCGGACGTTCCGCGCGGGAATACCTGCAAGGCGCGAACGTGACGTTGCGGCTGGACGTTCCGGTGGAGATTCCCGATGAGTCCTTGCGAGCCGGAGCGAGGCACAACATCGTCTTGGCGATCAACAAACTCCCGACGGAGGATTACCTCCGGCTGGCGGAGTGGTTTGAACGCCGACGCGCCGAGGAAATTCGCGAGGCCTCCGAGGACCGCCAGGACTTGGAAGACGCAAAAGTGTCCCTGGCTGAACCTGGCGAAAATATTCCCTGGGAACAGATCAAGACCGAGATGGGCCTGAAGTAATGGGTTACGCGATTAGCTTTCGCCCCGCCGCGCGCCGCTCGTTTAACAACCTTCCGCCGGATCGGAGATCTTGCTCAGGCGTTGGAGCACCACCGGCAGCATCGCCCGATAAACCTTGTCTCGCAGTACGGTTTGATCACTCTGATAGGGCGAAACAGTAGTACGCATTCCCCGGCCTGGTCTCCGGTTTGCCACCGCCACCTGCGGCGATCACGACGTATTGGCGGCCTTTGATTTCAAACGTGGCAGGCGTCGCGTAGCCGCCAGCTTCCATCTGGAATTCCCAAAGCAGCTTGCCGGTGGCTTTGTCGAAAGCATGGAACCGTTCGTCCATCGCCGCGCCAATGAACACCAATCCGCCCGCCGTCACGATCGGTCCGCCGATGTTGAAGGTGCCCGTCGGCGGCAAACCGCGCTTCTCCAGCACCGGATACGTTCCCAGCGGCACCTGCCAGCGGATTTCTCCCTGGTCGAGGTCGATGGCGGTGAGTGTGCCCCAGGGCCGTTTGTTCACGGGAAAACCTTCCGGATCGCGGAAGTCGTGATGGCCCGTCGCCACGAACGGAATTTCGTCGGCGAAACTCAGCTTGGCGTCTTGCATCGAGATGCGTTCGTTGCCCGCGTCGCCGAACAAGAACGAAGCCACGGCGCGCTTCTCCAAAGCGGAAAGCGCGGCGAAGCTTGGCATCTGGCCGCGCCCGGTCTCAATCAATTCTAGAAGTTGCGGCTTCGTCATGCGCTCCCGCACCGTTTTGAGCGAGGCCAGCGTAGGGGAAGCCGGATTGTTCGGCTTCTCGAAGCCGTGACAGGCGGAGCAGATCGTGCCGTAGAGAAGTTTGCCCAATTCTTCGAGCGTCACTTCTGCGCGCGGCTTCGAGGGCGCCATGGAAATCCATTCGGCTTCGTTGCTCGCGTTGACGTAGAGCAGGTGCGTTTCCGGGTCGAACGCCGCGCCGCCCCATTCGCCGCCGCCGTTGAATTGCGGAAGCACCACGGATGGCCGGAGGCCAGGAGGAATGTAAATGTCCCCGGTCTGCATGCCTTGGAGTTTTTCGAGAACGAACTGGCGCGCGCGCGGGTTCAGGTCCGTGACTTCGGCTTCGGTGAAGCGCTGCTGGGCAAACGGCGGGGGTTTGGTCGGGAACGGTTGCGTGAGCCACGTTTGTTCGCCAGGAATCCCCGACTTCGGGACGGGCCATTCTTCGACCGGAAAAAGCGAACGACCCGTCTCGCGGTCCAGCACAAAGACGTGGCCGATTTTCCCGGATTGCGCGACCGCGTCGATCCGGCGGCCCTGGTGCGTGACCGTCACGAGATTGGGAGGACAGGGGATGTCGTAGTCCCAGACGTCGTGGTGCACGACCTGGAAATGCCAGACGCGCTCGCCAGTGTCCGCTTTCAACGCCAGCACGCAATTGGCGAAAAGGTTTTGTCCAGCGCGGTTGCCGCCGTAATGGTCGTACGCAGCCGAACCGGTGCCCGCGAACACCAGGCCGCGCTCAACGTCGAGCGTCATCCCGCCCCAGCAATTCGCGCCGCCGGCGGTTTTCCAGGCGTTGGTCGGCCAGGTCTCGTGGCCAAATTCCCCCGGATGCGGAATCGTGTGAAAAATCCAGCGGCGCTTCCCGGTGCGCGCGTCGAGCGCGCGGATGTGGCCGGGCGCTGTTGGTGATGGGCCTTCGCCAACCGCCGAGCCCATAATCAGAAAATCCCTGTAAACGATCCCGGGGGAGGTTGCGCTCACGGACAGAAAAAACACATCGCGGTCGAGGCCGTCGCGCAAATCCACTTTGCCTTCCGTGCCGAACGAACCGATGACCTGGCCATTCGTGGCGTTGATGGCGTAGAGGAAATTCCCGCCGGCGAAGAAGATCCGCTTGTCATCGCCCGCCGACCAGTAAGTGAGGCCGCGATTGACCCCGCGTCCGCCGCGCCCATTCCAGGGATCGAACACCCAGCGTTCCTGCCCAGTGGCGGCATCCAGAGCGACCACCTTCAGTCCAGGCGTCGTGAGAAACATGACGCCATCGATCACTATGGGATTGCATTCGATGGTCGTGGCAGGCCGCTCGCGCATGTCGTCGCAGCGGTAAATCCAGGCAGGCTTGATCTGCTTGACGTTGGTGCGGTTGATTTGGCTGAGGGCGGAATACTTCCGGCCCGCGAGATCGCCGCCATAGACAGGCCAGTCATGAAAGGGAGAAGGCGAACGCGCTCCTTGTGCGAGAACAGGAGAAGTGGAAACCATGAAAGCAATGATGATTTCGATCCAATGGCGCGGGCGCATGGTGAGGGTTTGATATCAGGCGCGCCAAGAATCGGCAAATCCAACACTTCGAGGAAGGCACGATTGAAAATGCGACAGAAGATCGGATAGCCCGTCCGCGGTTTCACGCGAACCTGGTGGGGCTGCGTTGCCGCGCAGCCGGTCTTCCGTCGATGCAGCGCCGCCCTACATCGAATAGCGCCTCAGTTACTGCTTGGTCCGCGGGATGGACGACAAAGCTCGTAGCGCAGAGTTGCACTCTGCCGTAGCGCAGAATTGTATTCTGCGGGGCGTCTCCCAGTCCGAGCACGCTGGGACTTGCCGGCGCCCTGCCGATTGGAAATCGGCGATACCGCAGATTGAAAATCTGCGCTACGGTTCTCCGGTCGATCTGTC
>VHCZ01000235.1 GCA_016871535.1 Verrucomicrobiota bacterium | reverse complement strand
TGCATGGGCACGTGCTGAAGAGCGTTCTCACCTGATATGATTTCCCACAGATTCAGGGATCCACAGATAGAGGCTGAGAAGGCGGGTCGGCAACTCACGATCTTCCTTGGCCGGACACAGCGAAGAACTCCTGCTTCAAATCTCATCTGCGGGGCCCGGAATCTGCGGGAATCCTCTCCAAGAACTGTTTTCCACAGATTCGGGATTCCACAGATTGAGGGTGGCAAGGCGGGTCGGCAACTCACGATCTTCCTTGGCCGGACACAGCGAAGATCTCCTTCTCCGAATCTAATCTGCGGAGCCCCGAATCTGCGGGAACCCTCACGCCGCAACATCGAAACACGGTGCGCATCCTGTTTTACGGCCAGAGCATTTCACATCGGAACGAAATTTTAATGCAAGACGCGGGAGGAGGCGACAGGATAGATTTGCGTCATGAAAACCACCGCCGGACGTTTCGCCCGTCTCGTTGTTCTTGGGTGCTTCCTGATCCTCGCGACCCAACTCCACTCCACGCCCCTCAAGGTCTTCATCCTCGCCGGTCAATCCAACATGCAGGGCCACGCGAAGGTGGAGACGTTTGATTACATCGGCGACGATCCAACGACGGCGACGTTGCTCAAGGAAATGCGCGGGGCGGATGGCAAGCCGCGCGTGCTCGAGAATGTGTGGATCTCCTCGATCGGTTGTCTCGGCGATGCGTATTCCGATCTGACGGAGAAGACGGGCCAGTTGACGGCGGGGTTCGGCGCGCCCGAGAACAAGATCGGCCCGGAGTTCACGTTCGGCATCACCTTGGAGAAGCTGTTGGGCGAGCCGATTTTGCTGATCAAGACGGCGTGGGGTGGGCGCAGCTTGCACACGGATTTCCGTCCGCCGAGCGCAGGACCGTACGTGCCGACGCCGGAGGAGGCGAAGCGGTGGGCGGAGAAACCGGAGCGGAAGACCAAGACCGAGGCGGCGACGGGCGTGTTCTACCGGGAGATGGTGGCGCACGTGAAGAAGGTGCTCGCGGATCCGAAACGCGTCTGCCCCGCGTATGACGCCAAGCAGGGCTACGAGATTGCCGGCTTCGTGTGGTTGCAAGGTTTCAACGATCTCGTGTCGAGCGATACTTACCCGCCCAAGCCGGGCGAGAAGGTGCGGGACTATTCCAAATACGGCGTGTGGCTCGCCGACTTGATTCGTGATGTGCGGAAGGATCTCGCCGCGCCGAAACTGCCCGTCGTCATCGGCGTGTTGGGCGTGGACGGCTTGAAGGCGAACGATCACACCAAGGCCTTCCGCACGGCCATGGCGGCACCGGCGGCGTTGCCGGAGTTCGAGGGCAATGTCGTCGCCATCGAGACCGCGCCGTTCTGGTCGGAGGAACTCGGGGCCATCGCGGAGAAGAAAGAGAAGGTCAGCCAGATGGCGCATCTGTTGAAATCCAAGAACAAGAAGGAAGCGAACGCCGACGGCACGATGACGGAGCAACAGCAGCGCGATTACGTGAAGGCTTACGAGGCGAAGATTATTACTCCCGCCGAAGCTGCTGCTTGGAAACGCGGCGCGTCCAACGGCGGTTACCATTACCTCGGTTGCGCGAAGACGTTCGCGCTGATGGGCAAGGCATTCGCCGAGGCCAACCTGCAATTGATGAAAGCGCAGGCGGCTCGATAAGTTGAATCTCCATCACGCATCACCCATGAGGGCTCTTACTTGGTTAGCCCTGGGAATCGTCATCACGTCTGTTTCTGTTGCGTCGCGGGAAGCCGGTGCCATGCTGCTGTGATCCCAATCGCCATGAAAAGAACCACGGGATCGGTGCGTGTCAGCGGACCAAGATCGTGCCATGCGAACAGTGTCGTCGGTTGGTTTGCCAGCGCATGTACCCCGACAGCGAAGAAGAGGTTTCGCGTCTGCCAGAAGATCCATCCAAGCGAGTCGCCGTCGCGCTTGCGCGACCAACCCTCATGGAATCCTTCTTTACGCCGTGCTTTCCGGGCTCAAAGCGATCCCGGACTTGTTTGAGGCCGGCGAACTGGCATCTCGCGACTGATTGCCGCCGAGCCTGCCTCAGCCTTCGTCATATTTTCTGGCGCTGCTCGCCGCCGCTCTGCGGCTCTTGATTTTTCCTTTGACAGCGCGGCGTTTTGATTGTGCCATCCCCGGCACTGACCTCACCTTTAAGCTTATGAAAAAAATCGTTTTGCCCCTTCTTTTTGCCAACTTGTTCGCTATGGAAAACGCCACAAACGGCGCGACTGTGTTCGACAATACAGATTCCCGCGTTTACGAGCTTCGGACGTATTACGCCGCGCCGGGCAAACTCGACGACCTGAACGCCCGGTTCCGCAATCACACCTGCAAGCTCTTCGAGAAGCACGGCATGGTGAACATCGGTTACTGGGTGCCGATCGAGAATCCGGACAACAAATTGATCTACATCGTGGCCCACGAGAGCCGAGAGGCGGCGCGAAAGTCGTGGGGAGCATTTGGCGCAGATCCCGATTGGAAGACCGCGCGGGACGCTTCAGAGAAGAACGGGAAATTGGTCAACAAGCTTGAGTCGGTCTTCCTGGCGGCTACGGATTATTCGCCTGCGATCAAGGCATCCGTGGGCAAAGAGCCGCGAATTTTCGAGCTGCGCACTTACAAAGCGAGCCCCGGGAATCTGGGCCGGCTCAACGCCCGGTTCCGCAATCACACGCTGAAGCTCTTCGCCAAGCACGGTATGAAGAACGTAGGCTATTGGACCCCGACCAAAGATCAGAAGAGCAGCGAGGACACACTGATTTACATCCTGGCGCACCAGAGCAAGGAAGCCGCCGCCGCGTCGTTCAAGGCGTTTGGCGAGGATCCGGACTGGGTGAAAGCAAAGGAGGCGTCCGAGAAGGAAGCGGGAGGCTCGCTCACAGTCGCGGGGCCAGAAGGCGTCAAGTCGCTGTTCATGAAAGCGACGGATTATTCGCAGACGCGCTGATCCTTGACGCGGCGATTTTTTTAACAGGAGGCAACGGAGATAGTAGAGGGGAAACCCCGGTTCTCATTGGTGTTTATTCGTGTTCGTTCGTGGTTCTGAAATTTCATCCGCTTCAGGAACGGGTTGAAAGATTGACAGGCAGCCACGGCCTCAAGATGATCCGCGCCATGGAAAAAACGATTTATCCCCGTAGCCCGCGCGAAACCATGGCCGGCTGGGTGCATCTGCCCCGATTCATCGACAAGATACGCCTTCACCTGGCGGGCAAACTGCCGGCCGATTACGAGGAAAACTTTACCAAAGGTTTCGATGAAGCCTGGCTGAAGGCCGCAGGCGTCCCTGCCGAGACGTTTATCCAGATCGTAAAGGACAGTCTCACGGATGGCGAAGTCTTCGACTGGGTGCTCAGAAACCTCAAGAAGACCGACGCCGAGAAGGCGGCTTTCAATCAGTGGGTTCTCAACCGCGGGAGCGACACCGAAGACATGAAATCGCGTTTGAAGTGGCGCAAGGAGCAGGCCGGGTTGGCGCAGCGGGATGACATTCGGACGTTTGTGGACTTCATCGACGCCGATGAAAAACGGATTTGAGAGGGGAACGTTGTGCTGTCGATGAACCCACCCCTCCGCCCCTCCAGGGAGGGGAACTCAAAAGCGTTGCCGGAACAAGGCTCCCCTCCTTGGAGGGGCCAGGGGGTGGGTTCTTGCCGCGGATTCCAATGAACCTCCAGGCGCTGAAATCCAAAATCAAATCCGGCGAAATCGACACCGTGGTGGTGGCGTTCCCCGATGTGTTTGGCCGGCTCGTCGGCAAGCGTTTTACCGGGCGATTTTTTCTCGATCATGTGGCCGTGCATGGCACGCACGGCTGCAATTATCTGCTCACGGTCAACCTGGAGATGGACCCGATGGATGGGTTCCAGATCGCCAATTGGGACCAGGGCTTTGGGGATTTCGAGATGCAGCCGGATTTTTCCACGTTGCGGCAGATTCCGTGGCAGGCCGGAGCCGCGCTGGTCCTTTGCGATTACGTTCACCACGGCGGCCAACGAGTTGAAGAAGCGCCGCGCTCCGTGCTCCGCAAGCAGGTCGAGGCCCTGGCGCGCAAAAGCCTGGCTTGTTACGCCGCCAGTGAACTGGAGTTTTTCCTCTTCAACCAAACCTTCCACGACGCCTTCCAATCTGGCTATCGCGATCTGACGCCGGCCAGCGATTACCGCATCGACTACCACACGATGCAGCCCGCGGCGGAGGAGAGCCTAATGCGCGCCGTGCGGAACCAAATGACCGCGGCGCGCGTGCCGATCGAGTCGAGCAAGGGCGAGTGGGGCAGGGGACAGCACGAGGTGAATTTCATCTACGATCAGGCGCTGCCCATGGCGGACATGCACGTCGTGTTCAAACAAGGATTGAAGGAGATGGCGGCGCAACAGGGCCGCGCGGTCACGTTCATGCCGAAACCTTTCGCCGCCGAAGTCGGGAGCAGTTGCCACATTCACGTGAGCCTCTGGAGGCAGGAACAGAACCTTTTCTGGGAACGGAAATCCAAAAGCGGATCGAAGCTTTTCCGGCAATTCCTGGGCGGCTTGATGAAATACGCGCCCGAGCTTTGCTATTTCTTTGCCCCGACCATTAACGCCTACAAACGCTATCAAGCGGCGAGCTGGGCGCCGACCAAGATGGCGTGGGCGTTCGACAATCGGACGGTCGGCTTCCGCGTCGTCGGCTCGGAAAGTTCGTTCCGGATCGAAAACCGGATGCCGGGCGCGGACGCGAATCCGTATCTGGCTTTTGCGGCGACGATCGCTGCGGGAATGGCGGGCGTGGAGGAAGGATTGGATTGCGGCCCGGTTTACGAGGGGAACGCGTACGTTGATCCGAGATTGGCGAGTCTGCCGAGAACCCTGCGCGACGCGGCCCGGCTCCTGGATCAAAGCAAGCTGGCGCGGCGCGTTTTTGGCGACGGCGTCGTGGATTTTTACGTGCACACCGCGCGATTGGAGGCGCAGGCATTCGATGACGCGGTCACGGATTGGGAGCGGATTCGTTACTTCGAGAGGATTTGAGTCGCTTTAGCACTCAAAGGACTGCCTGTAGTCCGGGACGGCCACTTCTGCCTTTGGTTTCATAACTTTGAGTGTCTCGGCGAACGCGAAAGCTTGCGATGCTTCGCCATGGACGACGAATATTTTCTTGATGTCACCCGTCAATCCGCCGACGTAGCGCTTCAACTCGTGCTTGTCCGCGTGGCCTGAGAACGAATCGATGGACGCGATCCGCGCGCGCACCGCATGCGGTTCGCCGAAGATGTTGACGGTGTCGCGCCCGGATAGGATTTGCGCGCCCAGGGTGTGCTCGGCGCAATAGCCAATGAATAGCACGAGATTGTTGGGCGAACCGATGTGGTTCTTCAGGTGATGTCGAACCCGTCCGGCTTCACACATGCCGGACGCGCTGATGATAATCGCCGCTTCCTTCAAATCGTTGAGTTTCACCGAGTGCGCCTGCTCGCGAATGTAAGTCAGGTTCTCCATGCCGAACGGATTGGCCGTCTCGCGGAGGAATCGATAGATCTCATCGTTGAAACATTCCGGGTGCAACCGATAGACCTCCGTGGCGTTCACGCTGAGCGGGCTGTCCACGAAGATCGGGATTTGCGGCAAACTCCCTTCCCGCGTCATTTGGTGCAGCGTATAGACAATCTGTTGCGTTCGCCCGACGGAAAATGCGGGAATGATCACCTTGCCATGTTGGTTCAGGGTCTCCCGAACCAGTCTGCCCACGTCCTCGGGCGCGCTCGACTTCGGCGAGTGTTCGCGGTCGCCATAGGTGCTTTCGATCTGGAGGAAATCGACGTTTTCGACAGGCTGCGGGTCGCGCAAAATATCGTCGTCGCCGCGCCCGATGTCGCCGGAGAAAAGGTGGCGAAATTTGCGGCCCGCCTCGCGGATATCCAGAACGACCTGCGCCGATCCGAGAATGTGACCGGCATCGCGGAACGTCACCGTCACACCATCCGCCACCAGCATCGGACGCTCGTAGTTGATGGCCACGAACTGCCGGATCGCTTTTTCGGCGTCGCCGGCGCTGTAGAGCGGTTCGACGGGAGGCAGATTGCGTTTGGCGCGTTTACGGCTGACGAATTCGGCGTCGGCCCTCTGAATCTCGGCGGAGTCTTCGAGCAAAATGCTCGCGAGATCGCGCGTGGCAAAAGTGGAATAGATGTTTCCGGTGAAGCCCTGGCGGCAGAGATTGGGCAGATTCCCGCAGTGATCGATGTGGGCGTGGCTCAAGATGACGGCATCAATCTGCGCGGCCTGGAACGGGAACGCGCGGTTGCGTTCGACGGACTCATCGCGTTTGCCTTGAAACAAACCGCATTCGAGCAGGATTCGTTGTTCGTTGACCTCGATCAGGAACATGGAGCCAGTCGTCGTTCGCGTGGCTCCGAGAAAGTGGATTCGCATGAGCCAAGAATGTGAATCGGCGACGTTCAGGCAAGCTCAGACTCCGGCGCGGCGGAGAAGGGCTCTGGCAAGGAGGCCGGGGAGGGGAGGGAGTGGTGGAGTCACGGAGTGGCGGAGTGAAGCACAAGAGAGAAAAGGGGTCGGTTCTTGTTATTGACTACGACTGCGGATTCCGTCACGCTGGCCTGCATGGCTCGGAAGCTGAGAGTCGAGTATCCCGGCGCGATTTACCATGTGATGAATCGGGGCGACCGGCGCGAACCCATTTTTCAAGATGACCAGGACCGGCAGCGGTTCGTGGAAACGCTGGCCGAGGCTTGCGCCAAAACCGGTTGGCAGGTGCAAGCACTTTGTCTGATGCCCAACCATTTTCATCTGGTGGTCGAGACCCCGCAGCCCAATCTGGTGGCCGGGATGAAATGGCTTTTGGGAACGTACACGGCGCGGTTTAACCGTCGGCACAAGCGGTTCGGGCACTTGTTTGCTGGGCGTTACAAATCGTTGGTGGTGGATGGTTCAGGCACCGGCTATCTCAAGACGGTCTGTGACTACGTGCATCTGAATCCGGCGCGCGCCCAACTGGTGCCAGCGGACCAACCGCTGCGCCGCTACGCCTGGAGCAGTTGGCCGGCCTATTTGCTGGGGCCGAGCAAACGTCCGGCCTGGCTGTGCGTGGACCGGTTGTTGGGAGAATACGGGGTGGGGAAGGATAGTGCGGCGGGTCGGCAGAGACTGGAGCAGGCACTGGAGGAGCGCCGCCGGGCCGGGGTCGGAGATGCGTTTCAGAGGGTGCGCCGGGGCTGGTGCCTGGGAGAAGAGGCGTTTCGGAAAGAGCTGCTGGCGCAGATGAGTGAGCGACTGGGAGCCGAACATTACGGAGCGGAGCGAGCCGAGAGCGCACAGGAGAAGGCCGAGCGGATCATTGCGGCTGAGCTCAAGCGCCGGGGCTGGACGGAGGCAGAGTTGTCCAAGCGGCCCAAGGGTGATGCCACGAAAGTGAAGTTAGCCCAACGGCTCCGCGCCGAAACTGTGCAAACCGTGGCCTGGATTTCTCAGCGGCTTCATTTGGGCAGCCGCGCCTATGCGAATCATCTGCTCTGGCGCGCGAAACAGGAGCAGACGAAGTAGCCAATAACAAGAACTGACCCCTTTACTACAGTGGCGGTTTTCAATCCAGGTCAGGCGAAGGCTGGAAATCCGGGACCTTGGATGAAGCGACAGACAAGACGTCGGCGCCGCTTCACACTTTGCGGCGTTGGATGGGCAAATTGGCCAGCGGATGGCCGGAACGCTTCTCGCGCTTGCGCGCGTCCGCAAAAAGCCGATGCACGTCGTGTCCGCGGGCTGCGGACAATTCGTCTTTGATGCGCCAGATTTCTTGAAGGACCAGGTCTCCTCCGGTGGTTGCGGGTCGCTCTTGCGTCGTTTTCATTTCGTTATGCTCCAAGGAGTTCTTCCGGCGTATAAATCTCCGGCAGGGTATAGCCTTGCTCCGCGACAAGCTTGCGCAAGCGCCCCACGATGGCGGCGTTGGCGATGTGCCGGCAGTTCCATGTGAGCAATATATCCATGCCGTAGGCGGTGGCGAGTGCGATGTGCGCGGCGTCTCCGTCAGCCGTTGGGGGGAGAAGCCCGGATTGCAGAACGTCGTCAGCGAGTGTTTCGACGTCGGGAGTCGAAACTAACAAGGCGAGGCCAGCCACGAGTTCGAGACGGCGCTCCGCCATCGCGCGTTCTCCGGCGGCGATTTCGTCGAGGACAATTTGCGACGCGAATAACTCGTGCTTCTCGCGCTGAAAATCCCACCAGTCGCGGGTGAGTTGTTGGCGTGCGGCTTGAATGAGGTCGCGGGCGGGACGCGCCACCACATAGCTGGGTATCGTGCTTTCGATGTAGATGCGCACGACGGGAACTTATGTCCGCCGCTCATGGATGGCAGCAAAAATTGCGGGACAGGGCACCGGACGATTTCGATCGTGCGCTGGAGTAGGATCTGGGGTAAAGGGGGTTCTTGATAATGGCATATTGCGGGCGATTGGCATTCTTCCGTGTCATTTTGCGGGTTAAAACCAGCCACCAATTTGCTGGTCAAAATCACCCACCCCGGAGGCGTTGATTTCATATCGGGTTCGGAGCGGCGATCAAGCCCGTCGTCGAAAGAAAAGGGGTCGGTTCTTGTTATTGACTACGACTGCGGATTCCGTCACGCTGGCCTGCATGGCTCGGAAGCTGAGAGTCGAGTATCCCGGCGCGATTTACCATGTGATGAATCGGGGCGACCGGCGCGAACCCATTTTTCAAGATGACCAGGACCGGCAGCGGTTCGTGGAAACGCTGGCCGAGGCTTGCGCCAAAACCGGTTGGCAGGTGCAAGCACTTTGTCTGATGCCCAACCATTTTCATCTGGTGGTCGAGACCCCGCAGCCCAATCTGGTGGCCGGGATGAAATGGCTTTTGGGAACGTACACGGCGCGGTTTAACCGTCGGCACAAGCGGTTCGGGCACTTGTTTGCTGGGCGTTACAAATCGTTGGTGGTGGATGGTTCAGGCACCGGCTATCTCAAGACGGTCTGTGACTACGTGCATCTGAATCCGGCGCGCGCCCAACTGGTGCCAGCGGACCAACCGCTGCGCCGCTACGCCTGGAGCAGTTGGCCGGCCTATTTGCTGGGGCCGAGCAAACGTCCGGCCTGGCTGTGCGTGGACCGGTTGTTGGGAGAATACGGGGTGGGGAAGGATAGTGCGGCGGGTCGGCAGAGACTGGAGCAGGCACTGGAGGAGCGCCGCCGGGCCGGGGTCGGAGATGCGTTTCAGAGGGTGCGCCGGGGCTGGTGCCTGGGAGAAGAGGCGTTTCGGAAAGAGCTGCTGGCGCAGATGAGTGAGCGACTGGGAGCCGAACATTACGGAGCGGAGCGAGCCGAGAGCGCACAGGAGAAGGCCGAGCGGATCATTGCGGCTGAGCTCAAGCGCCGGGGCTGGACGGAGGCAGAGTTGTCCAAGCGGCCCAAGGGTGATGCCACGAAAGTGAAGTTAGCCCAACGGCTCCGCGCCGAAACTGTGCAAACCGTGGCCTGGATTTCTCAGCGGCTTCATTTGGGCAGCCGCGCCTATGCGAATCATCTGCTCTGGCGCGCGAAACAGGAGCAGACGAAGTAGCCAATAACAAGAACTGACCCCT
>VHCZ01000234.1 GCA_016871535.1 Verrucomicrobiota bacterium | reverse complement strand
ATATGATTCGGTGTCCGCGAGGATTTGTTGACCAAATTTGTTCTTGGTTCCGGCTTTCGCGGTGGTGCTCGCAATGGCGAGCACTTCGGGAAAGCCCGCCGGAACTTGCTGTGCGACCTCGAGGTTGCAATCGTTGCCAGCGGCCACAACGACGGTAATTCCGGCCTTGTACAGATTCTGCACTGCGGTGCGCATCGGTGCGTCGTCAGTAGGGTTAGCACTCGCGGGCCTGCCCAAGCTCATGTTCACCACATGGATTGTTGGGGTCAAGGCATTGGCATTCAGAACGGCATTGAGGCCGGCGATCACCGAAGAGTCGCTTCCGTTCCCTGAAGCATCGAGAACTTTTACCGCGTAGAGCGTCGCATTCGGAGCAACGCCCACCACATCTCGGATATTGTGCCGCGCCGCAATCGTCCCACTGACGTGAGTTCCATGCCCATTGTCGTCTTGCGCCGAAGAACCGAACGCACTGAACAGATTGATCGGGCCTTGCGTGGCGGTTTGGAGATCAGCATGGTTCAGATCGATTCCTGTATCGACGACGGCTACGCCAATTCCCGCGCCCGTGAACCCTTGAGGCGCTGGATAGGCTCCAATCTGGTTAACACCAGCAGGAACGACTTGCGTCGTCGTGCCCGATCCGCCTCCGCTCGGCTTTCCGAGGACGGAAACGCTGCGATCCGGAGTCACAGCCATAACTCTCGGATCATTCTGCAACGCTCGGAGGCGACCTGGTGGGACAAACCCGGCAAAGCCGCTTAATGCGGTCCCGTAAATGAATGTCGGTGACAGGCCGTGATTAGCTGCGATGGCGTTGGGATTCGAGCCCGGCGCCAATGTTTACAATGTAATGATCCCGAACAGCCTCTCCGGCGGTCTGTCCGTGGGCTGTGAGGCCCGTGAGCAACATTACGGATCCAGAAAGGACAAAGGAAATAAAGATTTGTTTCTTCATGTTTTCTAGCGGTTTTGTGCTGTGTCATCTCGCGCTGTCTCACTTCGCACTCGAAGAGGATACTCGGCCACAGATTCTTGTCCATCCCTCAAACTGACACTGTCAGCCCAATGAACCGCGGATTACACGGATTGCGCGGATACGAGGGGAGTATTCGGCACCGCTGGGTCTTGATCCCCGAAAGCCGCTTCGGCCTCGTCCATCCTCATTCGAACAGAATGGTCAACAGCAGCACGTTTGCGGCACGTTAGCCTCAGAAAGGTATTCGCCTTCCACGGTTTGTCCGCTAGAGTATTCAGCATGAAGAGTCCGTTTCCGGGCATGGATCCGTTCCTGGAGAAACATTGGGGTGACGTGCATCACAGGCTCGTCCAATACGCCTGCGACACGCTGCAACCAAACCTGCCGGCCGATTTGCGCGCGCGGGTCGAGGAGCGCGTTTTTGTCGAACGCGAGCCGGGCCGAGTCCGACCAGTCATTCCGGATGTTTCCATCTCGGAGATGCACGAGCCGTCGCCGCCTTTTGCATCGGTCGGGGAAGTCGGGGTCGCCGAGCCGTTGATTTTTGAAGTGTCCGATTCGCTCGTAACAGAGGGTTTTCTTGAAATTCGGGAGAAGGGTGGAGGCAAATTGATCACGGTGATCGAGTTTCTGAGTCCTTCGAACAAATGCGGCGGCGCCGGACAAGAGAAGTATCTGGAAAAACAGGCGGAAGTGCTCCGAACCGATGCCAGCCTGGTCGAGATCGATCTAGTCCGCGCTGGCCAACGAGTGCTGGCGTTGCCGGTGGACCAAATTCCATCGGCGCATCGCTGGGACTATCTGGCTTGCATAAGCCCCGGCTGGAAACGGAAGAGCCGCGAACTTTATCCGATGCCACTGCGCGACCGGCTGCCTGGGCTCCCGGTTCCGCTTCGCCAACACGAGCCGCGGGTGAAACTGGATTTGCAGTCGCTGAGGGACCGAGTGTACGCCGCCGGACGCTATGACGATCTCGATTATGCGTCGGAACTCCAGCCTTCCTTTCGACCCGAAGATGCCGCCTGGGCCGCAGAATTGCTCAAGAAAAGCTGAGACCGTGGTTCCAAATTCGGCGGGTCCTGTCCAATTCTAAACACGCTCTGAGTTTATCGGTAAGGCTGGTGGAGTTGCACCCGCTGGGCTTTGGCGCGCATTTTGATGTTCAACATCTCCACGCCGACGGCAAAGGCCATGGCGAAGTAGATGTAGCCTTTCGGGATTTCTTTGTGAAAGCCTTCCGCCACCAGCATCGCGCCGATCAAGATCAGGAAGCTCAGCGCCAGCATTTTAATCGTCGGGTGCCGTTCGACGAAATCGCCGATGTGATTCACGAACACCAGCATCACGATCATGGCCAGAATCACGGCGGTGATCATGACCCAGATGACATTCGCCATGCCCACCGCCGTGATGACTGAGTCCAGCGAGAAAACGAGATCAAGCAACATGATCTGGAAGATGACACCGGCAAAATTGGGCGCGAGTTTCTTGGTGACTTCGCCGTCTTCGCCTTCGAGTTTCTCGTGGATTTCATAGGTGCTCTTGGCGAGGAGAAATAGACCGCCCAAGATCAGAATCAAGTCGCGGCCCGAAACGGCGAGTGTATAGGAGAGAACTTGTGTGGTGAAGAACGGCTTCTCCAGCTTCACGACCCACGACAAGCCGAAAAGCAAAAGCACGCGCGTGATGAGCGCCAGGCCTAATCCGAGCTTGCGTGCCTGCTCTTGTTGATCGTGCGGCAGTTTGCCCGCCAGGATCGAAATGAAGATGATGTTATCGATCCCCAGGACAATTTCCAGAAGCGTCAGCGTGACGAGGCTGATCCAGATTTCAGGGTTGCTGATCCATTCCATACGCGCGGAATCATCTGGAAAGCGAAAGCTGAGTCAATGGGATTCGGGCTGCAATAGTATGCCCTCAGTTGAGGGTCGGGCGAGGCTCCTGCCGAGCCAAGGCCATCGAAGAAAGGCTCCGCAGGAGCGTCGCTCCACCGTCGTTAACTGAGGGGATACCAATTTAGCAATTCAGTGGTGTCTGGGACAACCAATCCGAAGCATTCCTGCCTTGTGAACCGCGAGGTCGGGAGACCTCCCAACTTGCCGGAGCCGGCGTTAAGAGCAACTGCCGCCGTGCGTCCACGCTGGCGCAGAGAGATTCCAGCATTTATGCTGCGCGTATGCTGAACCCAATGCTCCTTTGCGTTGCCGTCATTCTGTTTTTCGTTGCTCCATCCTTCAGTGCCGAACCTCAAACTCCGGGACGTGACGCCGAGTCAGCTTTACGGCTGGCCACATTCGACATCGATGCGACGCCGCCGGTCGGTTCCATGATGGCTTACGATCCGGTGACGAACCGGTGGGAGCTCGGCCTTCGCGCCCGGGGCGTCGTTCTGAGCGGGGCAGGGGAGCCGATCGTGCTCTGCGCCATCGACTGGATCGGCATTGCCAACGAAGGGAATGATGAATTTCGGACTGCACTGGCGCGAGCGGCCGGCACGTCGCCCCGCCGAGTTGCGGTTCACACGTTGCACCAGCACGACGCGCCGGATTGCGATTTCTCCGCCGAACGCATTTTGAAAGAGGCGGGGCTCGATGCTCGCCAATACGACAGCCGCTTCCAACGCCAGGTCCTTTCCAATCTCGAAACCGCCGTGCGTGAATCGTTGCCTCGTGCGCAAGCCGTGACGCATCTCAGCCTGGGCGAAGCGCGCGTGGAAAAGGTGGCCTCGAATCGCCGCATCCTCGGCCCGGATGGCAAAGTGCGCGCCGTGCGCTGGACCGCGACGCCGGATGCGGCGATTCGCGCTGAACCGGAGGGAACGATTGATCCCAGCGTCTCGTTGGTGAGCTTCTGGAACGGTGAAAGGCCCGTGGCGGTGTTGAGCTACTACGCCACGCATCCGCAGAGTTATTACCGGACCGGAATTCCCAATCCGGACTTTCCGGGAATCGCCCGATTCCTTCGGCAGATGACGGTCCCGGCCGCATTGCACGTTCATTTCAACGGCGCCGGCGGGAACATTGGGGTCGGCAAATACAATGACGGCTCGCCGGAGAACCGGTTGCGGCTGGCAGAACGCCTTGCGGACGGCATGCGCCGCGCCTGGGAGAAAACCCACCGCCAGCCGATCACCACCGCGGACGTGAGCTGGACCATCGAGTCGGTCGCGCTTCCTCCGGCTCAACATCTCGCGGGCGCTGAGCTTGAAGCGCAATTGAAGGGCGCGGAAAGAGCGCCGGCTGCGCAAATTGCCGCGACCAAGCTGGCCTGGCTTCGGCGTTGCCAGGCCGGGCATCGAATTGACATCGCTTGTCTGAGTTTGGGAAGCGCGCGCATTCTGCATTTGCCCGGTGAATTGTTCGTAGAATACCAACTGGCCGCGAAGCAGGAACGGCCGGATCTGTTTGTGGCCTTGGCGGCGTATGGCGATTACGCGCCGTGGTACATCGGCACCGCAGTCGCCTATGAGGAAGGCGGCTACGAGACGCGGCCGGAATCCTCCAACGTCGCTCCGGAAGTCGAAGGCGTGCTGTTAGGCGCGATTCGACGGTTGCTGCGTTGAGCAATCACTCCCACGGGTAGAGCGAAACTCCCGCCGCGCTCTTCGCTACTCCCGTTGACTGAAGCCAATACACCCATCCCAGCAGGAGAGGGTTGGGGTGAGGGAAAAGCGTGGACAGGCGCTTCCGCTCCCGACTCGTCGGAAGCTTTCGCTGGCATGGAGGATGGCTAAAGACAAACCGTTTGTATGTGTTTAGCGATGGTAGGGCGGCGCTGCCGCGCCGCCGCTTATTTCGCGAAAACTTGCCACGCGAAAAGCGGGCCGCGGACCGTGGCGCCGACATCGCTTCGCTCGTCGCGTGCGACGCACGGCATCGCGGCAGCGATGCCCTACCACGCTAAACACGTAAAAGCGTTTAAGCTCGCGTGCGCGGATGGAGTGAAGGAACCGTGGCGCGGGCATTCCTGTCGCGACATACCCTGTCTGCGCGTCCGCCGGGCGACTGGAAAGTCGCCCAAACCAGCAGGCTGGAAAGCCTGCTCTACAGTACGGAGTGATTTTTGATGAGTATTCCTTTTTGACTCTGGTAGCCTTGGCTCACTCGCGATTCGGTTTCACGAAATCATCGAGACAGATTGCTAAAGACTATGCTCAGGCACTTTTGCGCCATGCTGCTGTTCGCAGATCTTTCCCTAGAGGCGGCGGAGATTGTCGGCTCTGCGGAATTCTCCGGCGTTCGAGAATTGATCCGCCAGGGAATTACGGAGGGTCGCGCGCCTTCGGTGGCAGTTGCCGTGGTCAAGCACGACCGCTTAGTGTGGGCCGAAGGATTCGGTTACGCGGATTTGGAAACGCAGCGTCCCGCGACGGCGGACAGCATTTACCTTCTGGCGTCGGTGTCGAAACCTATCACCGCGACCGGCCTTATGGTGCTGGCCGACCGCGGGCAAATCGATCTGGACAAACCTGCCAACGATTACCTTCCTGGACCCAAACTTCGCGCCACTCAAGGATCGGAGCGGGATATTACTCTCCGACGGTTGGCCAACCACACGTCCGGGATGCAGGTGCACTACAATTTTTACTACGACAACGTCCCGCCTCTCTCGCGCGACGAAGTGATCCGGCGCTATGGAATTTCACACACTCCGCCCGGCGCGCGCATTGAATACTGCAACCTGGCTTTTGGAATTTTGGACTACATCACCGAAGTCGTGGCGGGCGCGCCTTGGACTCAATTCATGGAGAAGAACGTCTATGATCCGATCGGCATGTCCCACACGTCGGACCGCGTTCGAACCGGCCTGGAATCCCATGCGACGCGCCAGTATCAACTCGATTTGGCGGGCCGCTTCCTTCGAGTGCCGCCGTATCGATTCGATCACAATGGCGCCTCCGCTATTTGGAGCAGCGCAAATGACCTTAGCCGCTTTCTCAGGCTGCATCTCAACGGAGGCTCCGTCGAGGGCCGTCGGTTGCTGAAGGAGGAAACCGTCCGCTCGATGCGGAAGGTCACAGCGCCTAGAAACCCCGCGAAACCCGATGCCGGATTTGGCGTGGCGTGGGCGGTTGGCTCCGCACGGGGACACGCTTTTATTGAACACACCGGCGGCATGCCAGGGGTTGCGACGAGGATTCGCGGGTTTCCCGACGACAACGCAGGTTTTGTGGTTCTGATCAACGCGAGCGGGGTGGACGTGCTTGGAAAGGTTGCCGAGCAGCTCACGCGCGCGTTGTTTCCCGACGGACGCGAGGAGCCAGGAGCAAAAGTCCAGGAGGAAAACGTGGAACGGAAGCCGGACGCATTCGTCGGAGAATGGAACGGCACATTGGCTCATTGGGAAGAAGACATTCCGATGGTGTTGAGCGTAGCGGGAGACGGAAACGCCGCCGTCAGGCTCGCGAAGCGTCTCGCGGTTCCGCTGCGGGATGTTTCGTTCGTCAATCGAGTGCTGAAGGGTCAGATGCGCGGTGTGCTGAGAGCGCAAGAAGGCTATCCCGGCCCGGTCACGCTTGAATTCACTTTGAGCAGGGCAGGGGAGGAGTTGACCGGGATCGCCGTGGCAAAGGCTGAGGGTTATTTCGCTTTGTCCCACGGCGTTCGCCTGAGCCGTCAAGCGAACGAAAAAACTTCCCAGAGAAACGAATGATCGCCCGATGACGGATCGATCCATTCCCGCCCTCATTCTTTGTGATCCGCAAGCCGGCGCGCTCCAGGTCGGAGCGTTATCCCTGCTGGATCGATTGATCGTCACCCTTCATCGCGCGGGTTGTCGATCCATTCAGGTGCTTTGCCCGGGCGAACTCCCCGCTTTGAAGCGCACGCGCGCCTGGGAAATTCAGTTTGAGGCCGGTCAGCAAGCCCGACCAGCCAACGAACCCACACTCGTCGCCGTTTGCGAACTGTTGGTCCAGCCGGGCGATGTCCGGAAGGCGATTCGAAACAACACCCGCCTGACAACCCGCGAAGGCGAGCTCTTGCCATTTGGCGTGGTCGCACCGGACTTGATCTCGAAATTGACAGATCAATGGCTCGAAGGGCAGGGGAGGGCAGGGGACGCAACCGGTTTCACCATGGATAGCCTTCTCCAGGATTGTGACCATGTCTGCGCCGAGGGAATCGCTTCGCGCGTTTGCGATGTTGCCACCGCCCAACGGGCCGAGCGCTTGCTCTGGGATTCACTCGTAAGCGATTCGGATGGGATGGTTGATGTCTATTTCAATCGGCCGGTAGGCCGGGGCTTGTCGAAGATTTTAGTTCACACGCCCGTGACACCCAATCAAGTCTCGTTGCTCTCGGTGGCAATCGGGCTGGCCGCCGCCTATCAATTCGCGCTGGGCCAATATGTGGCCGGCGTTGTGGGCGGCATCTTGTTTCAAATTTCCGCCATCGTGGATTGTATCGATGGCGATATCGCGCGCATGGTTTTTAAGGAATCCCGAATCGGGAAATGGATCGATCTTGTCGGGGATCAGATTGTGCACCTCGCGGTTTTTGGCGCGATCGCGATGGGCGCGTCCAAAGCTGCGCTGGGTTCGGACGCCTGGCGGCTCGGCGCCAGTGCGATAACGGGCGCTGTGATTTCGTTCCTGGTCGTGATGCGGGGGATGCTCGCGCTCAGGGACCAGGCGCTCACGCGATGGCAGCAGCGGATCGATCAAGCCACATCGCGGGATTTTTCGGTGTTGGTCCTTGCGCTGGCCTGCTTCGACAAACTGAGCTGGTTTCTCTGGATGGCAGGAATCGGGGTTCATGTCTTCTGGATCGCGGCGTTATTGGTTCAGTGGGCGGCAGCCCGGCGCGGCGAAACGAAGGGATCGGTCCAGCCATGAAGTTCATTCTGCGCGCGCTGTTGCTGGCGTTGGGGCTCGGGCTGCTGGGGTGGTTCATCCACCGGGCGGAACCGGGCGAAATCATGGCTGCGTTCTCGCGCTTAGGCTGGTTCGCTCCGCTGATCTTGCTCCCCTATGGGGTTGTTTACCTGGCCGACACCCGAGGCTGGCAATTTGCTTTCGGAGCGAAGGCGCAACATTGTCTGCCTTTCATGACCTTGCTTCGAATTCGTTGGGCCGGGGAGGCCGTCAACAATGTCATCCCTTCGGCTTATATCGGGGGCGAGGCGTTGAAGGTTTACTTGCTGAGCAAGCGGGACGTGGCGGTTGCCATCGGCGCAACCAGCGTCGTGGCGGGCAAAACCGCGCAGACCGTGGGCCAGATTGCATTTCTCTCCCTGGCCGCGTGCGCGCTGGCCCTGATCAAGACGAGCGAGTCGCGCGTGCAAATCGCGGCGATCGGCGTCATCACGGCCCTTGTGCTGGGAGTCGCTGGACTGCTCTGGCTGCAGAGAGTTGGGCCGTTCTCCGCGGCGCTGCGGATTCTGGAGAAATGCGGCATCCACTTGAAATCGGTCCGGGGGAAGACCGATAAGCTGCGCCTGATCGATGCACGAATTCTCGAATTCTACCGGGAGGATCGAAAGCACTTTTGCCTTAGCATCGCGCTCTATTTCCTGGGATGGATTCTGGGCGCGGTGGAGGTTCTGGTCATTGCGGCGCTGTTGGGGATCCCGCTTCACCTGAGCCAGGCGATCGTGATTGAAGCCTTCGTCGGGATCGCGAAGATCTCCGGAGCCGTCGTGCCGGGCGCGCTTGGATTTCAAGAATCGGGTATTGTCCTGCTGTGCCGCGCCGTGGCCGTTCCGGATTCGCTGGCCTTTGCCTATGCAATCTTGCGGCGGGGCCGGGAAGTGGTCTTCGCGGTGCTTGGATTGTTGTTTGCTTATTCGGAAGAAATGAACTTTCGCACTTTGTTTGGCCGCACCTCAGTTACTTCAGAAACCAAATGACCTCTGCCTTTATTTACGCCGCTGGGCGCGCCCTGAGATTGGGAGCCGCTTTTGCCGAACGCCCCAAAATCTTGATTCAGTTTGGCGGCAAAACGCTGCTCGAATGGCACGTCCAACGGCTCTCGGAAACCGGCGTGCGCCGCCTGGTCGTTGTCACGGGTTACAAGCACGAGCTGGTCGGAGCAGCTATGGTCGCGTTGCGCCAGCGCTACGGAGTTGAGATCCAGGAAATCGTCAATCCTGACTTTACCGAAGGCAGCGTGTTGAGTTTTGCAGTATCGCTGCCGGAAGTTCTGAAGGCCGAACCGCCCGTGTTGCTGCTCGACGGCGACGTGCTTTACCCGGGCGAAATGCTGCGCCGCCTCGTGCAGTCGAAGCATCCCTCTGCGCTCTTGTTGGACCGCAATTATTCGACGGATGACGACGACCCCGTGCTGGTGCCGGTCCGACAGGGCAGGCCGATTGATTTCATGAAAAAATGGAAGGGCACCTCTGATTTCGTGGGCGAATCAGTCGGCTTCTTCAAGGTCAGCGCCGCGGAGCTTCCGCTGTTGGTCGGAGAAACTCAGAAGCGCACCACGGGACAACTCCGACGTGAATCGTACGATGACGTGTTGCGGGCGCTCGTTCTGGCAGGCCGGTTTGGGCACGAGGACATCACCGGAATTCCGTGGACGGAGATTGATTTTCCCGAAGACGTGCAGTTCGCCGAAAAGGAAGTCCTGCCCGCGATCCAAAGCGGTCGGTGGTCCATCGGGGAGCGGGAGAACCCTTAGTTAGTTAG
>VHCZ01000233.1 GCA_016871535.1 Verrucomicrobiota bacterium | reverse complement strand
AGGCTCGGAACCCACGCGATGAGTTGCCCGCCGGATCCGGGTTTATGACGCGCGTCCATGGGGATGCCGTCGCCGCGGCGGCCGCCCTCGCCGGTAAGCCGGGCGGGGAGTTCCCGTGCGACGGATGCCGTCCGTATTTCTCGCCGCCGGCGTAGTACTGAAACCACCAGTGCTCGGCGCCAATCGGTTTGAATAACGCTTGAATCGCAAACCGATCGTAAGGCATCCCGGTCACCGTTTCGCAGACGAGCGCCGCGTGGTGCAAGGCATGCGTGGAGTATCCGCTCGCCGTGCCGGGATCAAACGCCAGTTTCGCCGTTCGCGCGTCTCCGGTGTGGCCGAGGATGTATTCCCACGTGCCGTCGTTGGGGGCGCCGAGGGCTTCCGGGCAAATTCCCGACGTGTGATTGAATAATTGTTTGACAGTGATCTTTTCCTTGCGCGGATCGCTGAGTGGTTGCGCCCAGGGAATGAATTGAAACGCCGGATCGTCGAACTTCATTTTTCTGGGCGTCAGGCCCTGCTGGCTCTGTTCGGAAGCGATGGCCAGCACGGTCGCGCAGATCGCTTTGGACACCGACGCGACGCGGCGCGAATCGGTTTTGGCGCTGTTGCCGCGCTCGACTTCCAGCGCGATGTACCCGTGCCGGATGACGACGGCGGCGAAGTCGCGCTTGTCTGAGTCGAGCAACCATTGTTTGAGGCAGGCGAGCTTGTCGGGGTCCAGGCCGGCCTTCTGGCGAATGTCCTCGGACGTTTCGAGCTTGCGCCAGCCGCCTTCGGATTCTGGTGGGGGAAAATAGATGGGGCTTTGTGCTTGCTTGTTAGTCTTGTCGCTTGAATCGGCGCCTAGCGGTTGGGAGGCGACGGGCTCGCGGACCAAAGAGATGCAAAGGAAAAGGCTGAGAATCCCAACGGGATTCCGCAACAAAGCCCAGGGTAGCGAGGCTTCAGCGACCCTGGGCCATCTGAACAGGGGAGAAAACCCCGATGGGGTTTCGGCTCCGGAACAAGGATGGCTGCGCGTAGCAACCCCGTCGGGGTTGTGGCATTGGCGTGCGTTACCCAGGGCAGCTCGTGCCTCGCAACCCTGGGCTTCAAGACACAATCCCTTTGGGATTGGCGGATTCTCAGACTCTGATTTGTGGCTCTCAACTTTCATTGAAGTCCTCCAATCATTCGCGCGGCGTTCTGGATCAATGGATAGAGCGGCTCCGGCAGCACGCAGCCCAACCCGACAATTAAGACCGCGACCACCAGCATGCCGCTCAATTTCCAGGGGCATTCCGAACCGCGCACGTGGCCTTCCCGCGGTGTGCCGAGACTCAGCTTGGAAACGTGAACCAGGAACCCGGCGAAGATCGTGACCACACCGGCGATGAACAACGCGGCCGACCATTGTCGGTCCGCGGCCAGCGCCGCGCTCAACGCCGTGAACTCGCTCTGGAAAATGCTGAAGGGCGGCGTGCCGGTCACCGCCACCGTGCCCAGCAGAAACAAACCGCCCGTGATCGGCAGCGTGTGGATGGCGCCCGTGACTTTGCGGAAATGCGGCGTGCCAAAATGCTGCTGCACGTTGCCCGCGCAAAAAAACAGCAGCGACTTGGTGACCGCGTGGAAAACCATGTGCAGCATCGCCCCGAGCGCGCCGAGTTTCCCGCCAAAGCCCAGGGCGGCCACCATGATGCCCGCGTGATCGATGCTCGAATAGGCCAGGATGCGGCGGAAATTCCGCTGCGTGAGAACAAACGGCGCCGCGAGCAGGATGGAGGCAATTCCGAACATCACCAGCAAGTTCCCCACATATTCGTGGCCGAGGCATTTTTCCGCCAGCACGTAAAACCGGATGATGCCGTAAAGCGCGCAATTGACAAAGCCGCTCGGATGCAGAAACAGGCGTATCCGCGTTATCCGTGCGATCCGCGGTTGAATCAGGTTCGTGGGGAGCTTCACCGATCCTTTGAGCGCGCATTGAGACCATGAACCCGATTGCAATTCCTGATGCACCTGTGACAAAGAATCGAAATGGTTCATGGCAAATTTCCACGGCCAAGAAGCCGTACACGGCCCATGAACTGGTCAGGACGCATGTCACCGCGTCCCTGAAATGGTCTTTTCGATCGCAGAGTAAAGTCAGGGACGGAGTGGAATCCGTCCCTACCGGGTTCATGGGAAGGGAAGAGGGGTAAGCTGATCATTTCTTTGTGCCGGCGGGGATCCCGTTGCCTCTCGCCATAGGCGTGGACGGACTTTTGCTGGCGGACGAGTTCAAGAGCTTGTTCGCGCGTTCGAGTGCGCTGGCGATTTCCTCGCGCGCCGCTTCCAGGTCGCAATTTCGCGCCGCCAAATCCTCGGTCCGCGCTGCGCGAGGCAACCTCAGAATCTCCCGAGCGCGGTCCAGGGCGGCATCGACGTGCGGGCAAACATTTTCCTGACCGAGCTCCTCGATGAACCCGGCCTTCTCCATCACGAGCAGCGGTTGTGTGTGCGGGGCGCTGAGCACGAGATGTTTCCCACGGGCGCGGAGTTTCTCGTAAAGATCCTCGATCGCGTTCAGGCCGGTCGCGTCCATGGCGAGCACTTTGCGCATGCGCAAGATGAGGACGTCCGGCTCTTGATCGGCGCGTTTGAGAGCGGTTTCCAATTTGTCCGCCGCCCCAAAGAAAAACGCGCCGAAGATGCGATAAACCATGACGCCGGGCGGAATCTCTTTGCCGACCAGCGAATGGTGCGAACCTTCGGTCTCGGTGGCTTCATCCACGGCCATGATCTGGGTCGATTCCGAGACGCGCTTGATGAACAACACCGCCGCGAGCATGATCCCGACTTCGACCGCGACGGTGAGATCGATCAAGACCGTGAGCGCAAAGGCGGCAAGAAAAACGCCGGCGTCGCTCTTCGGCCATTTGGCCAGGCGCGTGAAGTTGTGCCATTCGCCCATATTGAGCGCGACGTTGACAAGCACGGCGCTGAGCGTGGCCAGCGGAATGTATTTGGCCAGCGGGGCCGCCACGAGAATGATCGCCAGCAGCACGAACGCATGCGTGATTCCGGCGACCGGCGTGCGCGCGCCGCTTTTGACATTCGTGGCGGTGCGAGCAATCGCGCTGGTGGCCGCGATTCCGCCAAAGAGCGGGCTGACGATGTTCGCGATGCCCTGGGCCATCAATTCCTGGTTCGAGTCATGCTTGTCGTCCACCATTCCGTCCGCGACCACGGCGCAGAGCAACGATTCAATGGCTGCGAGCAGGGCAATCGTCAGCGCCGGCTGAAACAAGACGCGGACGTTTTCCCAGGAAAAATCGGGAGCATGAAAAGCGGGCAGCCCTTGCGGAATTCCCCCGAAGCGGCTTCCGATCGTTTCGACGGGAAATTCAAACAACGCGGTCGCCGTGGTGCCGGCAAACAGCGCAATCACGGAACCGGGCACGCGGCGCGCCCAGGACCTGGGCCAGAAAAGAATAACGGCCAGAGAGGCTCCGGCCAGCGCGACGGTCGTCCAGTTCACCGTGCCGAAATGCTCGATCAACACCTTGATCTACTCCACGAATTCGGCCGGGACTTTCTCCACTTTCAACCTGAGGAAATCTTTGATCTGCGTGCTGAAAATGAGCACCGCGATTCCGGAAGTGAATCCCATGGTGACAGGGTAGGGGATGTATTTAATCATTCCGCCCAGACGGCAGAATCCCATGAGCAGCAACAGAACCCCCGCGATCATGGTGCAGATGGCAAGATTGCCCGCGCCATGTTGCGCATAGATGCCGTAGAGAATGGCCACGAACGCGCCCGTCGGCCCGCCAATGCATACGCGCGTTCCCCCGAGCGCCGAGATGAGGAATCCGGCGATGACGGCGGTGAAGATGCCGGCCTGGGGCGGGATGCCCGGCCCGGAGGCTATCGCGAATGCCATGGCGAGCGGCAACGCGACGATCCCAACGGTCAAACCCGCGATCAAATCGCGAACGAAATCCTGCCGTGAATAGCTTTTGAAAATGTCAAAGAGGCGGGGCCAAAACTGAATTTCCAACTTCATAGCAAGACGGTCAGACAAACCTCCGTGTCAGCCGCGGCGGACGAGGATTTGGCGGAAAATCGAGAGGATGCCGGGGGCGTCGCTGGCGGCATAGAGCGCTTCTAGGCGCCGCGGATCTTTCGCCATCCGGGATACTAGCCCCGATATCAGGGACAAATAAGCCGTGGCGTCCGTGGCCGGCACGGCGGTCAAGATCACGAGGCGAATGGGAACGACGGCCTGAGCGCTCCAGAGGACCGGGCTGGCGCTGCGTCCGAGGGCAAACGACAATTGTTTCAGGCCCGGCAAGCGCGCGTGCGGAAAGGCCATTCCGTAATCCATCGCGGTGCTGACGAGGAACTCGCGATTCAACGCGGCGTGGTAGAATGGCAGCAAGTCGGGGATGCGGGCTTCTTGCTGCAGCAGATGGCTGAGTTCTTGAATGACTCCGGCCGCGTCGCGTTCGCTGAGCTGGGGCGCAATGAGTGCCTTGTGGGTGAAATCTGCCACCGAAGCCCCTTCAATTACCGGGCTATTGGACATCGGCCGTTTCCGTCAGATTCTTTTTCTTGCGCTTCGGTTTCGGCGGGGCCGGGGGCGGTTGGCTCGAGGGCATCTCTTCTTTGGGAAGGTAAAGGTAACGTCCGCAATTGGCGCACAACTGGATGTCATTTCCATGCATCAAGGTGGCGACGTCGCCAATGGGAATCCGCATGTGGCACTCCATACAAACGCCGTTGTGCGCGATGGCGACGCCCTTCTTGCCCCGATTGAGCAATCGGTCCAGGTGAGCCAGGATTTGGGCCGGCACCTTTTCGCGGAGGGCGGCCAGAGTGGGATTGCGGTCGGGCTTCTTGCTGCGAACTAACTGCAGATCCTGAATTTCGAGGAGGCGTTGCAGCAATTCGTTCATAGGTTAAGGCTATCTTGCAGGTACTGTGCCAGAAGGAAAGACTCTTTTCACAATTCACAAGTGCCTGGGTCGGACGCGGCTCCTCAAGATTCGGCGCAGACGCAAGGCAGATGCTTCAGCCGCGGTTCGTGGCGTTGGTGCATTCTTTGCACGCCAAGGAGTCGAATCGTGCAACCACCGGCGTCGCGTATGTTCGGGAGAGACACGAATTGCGCGAAACCTCTTCGCGGAACGTGGGGCGACGCTCCTGCGGAGCCTTTCTTCGATGGCAGGGGCTCGTCGGGAGCCTCGCCCCACCCTTATTATGATAACTGAACGGCTACGAAGGGCGCGTTGAGCCACGAATTCTGACTTCACAGAGCAACGCAGAGCAAGGCATCATCGGAACCCAAATCCCAGAAAAGGTTTCTATGAACAATCGATCCAAAGCTGAATCACGCCCTGAACGCGGCCTCCCGTCTCGCCGGACTTTTCTCAAGCAGGCCAGCGCCGCAGCCGTCGGCACCGGCATGGCCGCGGACCTCGACCTCTCTCGGAGCGCTTACGCCGCCGGCAGCGATGAGATCAAGCTCGGCCTGGTTGGGTGCGGCGGTCGCGGGACCGGCGCGGCCGCCCAGGCGCTTACTGCCGACAAAGGCACGCGGCTGGTCGCGATGGGTGATGTTTTTTCAGATCGCCTCAACCTCAGCTTCAATTCCCTCCGCGAGCAACCCGAGGTCGGCCAGCGGGTCGATGTCGCTTCGACGCGCCAATTCGTCGGGTTCGACGCGTATCAACAGGTGATCGCTTCGGGCGTCGATCTCGTGTTGCTCGCCACGCCGCCGCATTTTCGGCCGGTGCATTTGAGAGCGGCCATTGACGCGGGCAAGCATGTCTTCGCCGAAAAGCCGGTCGCTGTGGACCCGACGGGCGTACGCTCCGTGCTCGAATCAACGGAACTGGCGCGGAAGAAAGACGTGGCGATCCTTTCAGGTCTCAACAACCGCTATTCGCCTCGGGCGCAGGAATTGGTGCGCCGTGTTCATGATGGGGTGATTGGGGAAATTCTGGCGCTGCACACCGCGCGGTATTTGGGCAGCATCTGGGTCAAGCCTCGTCAAGCGGGCATGACGGAAATGGAATATCAGATGCGCAACTGGTATTACTTCACCTGGCTCTCGGGGGATTTCAATGTCGAGCAGTTTGTGCATCAACTGGATTTCATGGCCTGGCTGATGAAGGACCAATACCCCGTGAGCTGTTACGCCACGGGCGGGCGTCAGGCTCGCACTGGCCCGGAATACGGCCACATTTACGATCACTTCAGTTCCGTCTTTGAATACGCGAACGGCGTGCGGCTCTTTTCGACGACGCGGCAGCAACAGGGTTGCAGCCCGGTTTTCACGTCCGTCGCCGTAGGAACCAAAGGTCAAGCCTCGATTTCCAGCCGCAATGCGGGCATCACAGGAGCCCATCCCTGGCAAGCGCCTCCTCAGGACCGCGCGGAGAACAGCCATCAACTCGAACACGACGCGTTCTTCGCCGCGCTCCGCAAGGGCCGCATCATCAATAACGGCGAATACATGGCGAAGAGTTCACTGATGGCGATCATGGAACGGATGAGCGCTTACACCGGCCAAACGCTGACCTGGGAGCAAGTGATGAACTCCAAGGTGGACCTCAAGCCATCCAGCTACGACTGGAACGGCACACCGCCGCCGGCCGAAGTCGCCGTCCCGGGAATGACGAAGATGGGTTAGTTCACGGCCCTGAACGCGTCGATGGCAGCGGCGCTGCTGCGCGCCGCATCGACCGAAGACCGGCCGCGCAGCCGCGTCCCCCACAGCAGGTTGAAACCGGAGTTGCTCAAGGGCTGAAGGCAGGGGGATTAGATTGGAGCGAGCGAAGGGATTCGAACCCTCGACACTCACGTTGGCAACGTGATGCTCTACCAGGCTGAGCTACGCTCGCTTCCGTGAAAGCGATTTCAAAGTAAGTCAACCGGCGCCAATTGCAAGACCTCTTTTGGGCGCGAGGAACGCGTTCTCAAAAGGTGCCGTTCCCCAGGTTCTGATAGGGGGTGTTGAACTCAGGCCCGGCCCAGCCAACCCGCGCATGCCAGGGCTCGAGGGATCGCTCTGGCGGATCGCTTGATCTGTATCAAGCGCGCATCGGCGCACGGGCTTTACAGTGCCGGACGTGAATCATTATCCTCCACCGAGACTCTCCAAAGTTTATCTCTGCGTGCTGCTCGCCTTGCTCGCGCAGGGAATCGTGCTGGGCGCACCGGAGGCATATTCCGCGCGCGATTTCGGCGCAAAAGGCGACGGCCAGACCGATGACACTGCGGCCTTTCAAAAGGCGCTCGATGCCGCCGCGCAGGCCGGCGGAGGCGCCGTGCAGGCCGGGCGCGGAAATTTTTTCTTTGCCGGTCATCTCCGAGTGCCTCCAGCGGTGACGCTCGCGGGAATCTGGCAATCTGTTCAGCGGCAAATCGGGCATCAGCAACCGGAGCAAAGGCGTGGTTGAAATCGCGAACAACGCCGCGGAGTAGAGGGAGGTCTGAGATCGGCCTTTGATTTCAACAGCAGGAAGCGGAGTCAACAGAGAATAAGACTCTTGATGGCGTTCCCGCTTAAGGCCGGTGGGGCGAGCGTCCTCGCGAGCCAAATTCAATCGAATTCTGCGGTGGACCGGCTCGTCGTGGAGCCTCGCCCCACCAAAGCTGAGGCATTATTTGCCCTACGTTTGCTCTGTTGCCTCCTGTTCAAACTCCACCACTGATTAGGCTTCAGTGCCGTTGATACCCGAAGCGTTCCTCGAACATTGGCGCGATCAGATTATCCACGGGCACATGGTTGTCGGTCAGCACGAGGGTGCGGGCGTTTCGTTTCGCCAGGTAGCGCTCGGTCTGATGGCCCGGGACAACGCGCGAGTGAGCCTCGTACGCGTGCTTTTGATTCCAGGATTGAAGGCACGCCTGGAAATGGTCCAGGTCGAGCGATTGCGGGCTGGCCACCAGCAAACAACTGATGGTCCCGACTCTCTCCAGGTCGAGATCGAGGTTGTCCTCCACCTCGGCGTAATTCGGGATGATCAAACGCACCTTCCCTTCGCCAAACACAGCCTGGAGCGTCGAAAAATACGCCGGTAGAAACTGGCCGGACTGGACATTGTCGATGACGAGCGCGATGAACAAGCCGTCCGGAGCGAGGACGTCTTTGACCAGCGAGTTGAACTCCCGCGTGGTCAAATGATACGGAATCGACAGGTCGTTAAAGGCGTCGCCGAAAACGAAATCGTACTTCGTTTTGCAGTTCCTCACAAACCATCGTCCATCTTGATTGAACGACCTGATGCGCCGGCCCTGGACGTCCATGTAGCGCTCGACCACTTTGGTGACCCACGGATCAATCTCCACGACGTCAATTTCCGCGTTCGGGTACTGCTCGTCCATGTAGCGCGGCAGGGTGTAGCCCCCGCCGCCAATGAAGAGGAAACGGCTCTGCGAATCCTCGCTGGACCGCCACGCCACGAGTTCCTGGCAGACCTTCAAATACCCGTAGTGCATGTAGTACGGGTTATTCATGTCGGTATAAGAATGGGTGAGGTGATCCAGCACCAGCGAGCGCAGGGTAATCTGCTCGTCGTCCGCGCCGTTGTGCTCGTTGTCGTGGAGCATGAGGGTGTAATAATCGCTCTCCTTGTAGAAAAAGGTCTCCTTGCTCAGGAACAACGGGCGGGCCACGGCGTCGCGGCAAAACCAGAGCAAGGCCAGCGAACCCGGAAGCAGGATCGCGAACAGCCATGTCACGGTCCGGCGCGCGGCGCCATTGCATCCGGACAGCCAGCCGCCAAACACCGGCGCGCAGAGCGTGAGAATTACTCCGACGGAATAGAGAATCGTGCGCGTGCCCATGGCTTCGATGAGAAAGAAGCCGGTGCTGAAGGTTCCGAGGATCGACCCCAGCGTGGAAAACGCCGAGATTTTTCCCACGACGTGGCCGGTCTTCTCCAGGTTTTTGACCGCGAGCTTGATCACGACCGGCGAGATCATTCCCAGCAGCAAGGACGGGGCGAAGAAGACGAGCAAGGTCAAAACCAGAATCCGAACCATCAGCGTCGTCACGCCTTCCAGGAAGGAGGAGGATCCGGCCAGATCCGTCAAAGGCGCGATGGTGAACGCCGCCAAGCCCGCCGCGAAAAGCAGCCAGCCGAGCGTGCTCTGTCGCGGAAAGCGGTCGGCGAGCATGCCTCCGAGATACGCGCCGAGGCTGATGCCCGCGAGCACGACGCCGATGATGCTGGTCCAGGTGTAAAGCGACACGCCGACGTAGGGCGCCATGATGCGGCCGGCGACCAGTTCGATGACCAGGATGCAAAAGCTGGCGGTGAACGCGACAATGCTGGCCAGGACAGTTTCGTTTTTCATCTCTTCAAAGCAATTCGCGGCGAATTACGCGGGGCCGCAGCTCGTTTAGCAAGCACTTTCGGCCTGGAGAAACCTCCTCCAGAACCGGGATTTCTCCGATGTTGGCTTCTTCCACAGCCGGATTTAGGATAACAGCGGATGAGACGTTCTGAGCCAACCCGCGAATCGCAGTCGTACTCCATGAATAGCCACCCGAGAACCTTGCACGACCTGATCGCGGACAAACTCGAACGGGCTGATCCCAACACCCGCGAGGCCTTGCTGCGCATCCCCCTCG
>VHCZ01000232.1 GCA_016871535.1 Verrucomicrobiota bacterium | reverse complement strand
CTTGAGCGACCGATTCGATGCGTTCTGGCAAGACCGCGCCAACACGCACGCAGCCCGAAATGATGCTCTGAAATTCGCCGCCTAAAATTCCACAACCGTCTTATTCACCACAATTATGTCCTGCACCATTCATATCTTGTTCTTCGCCTTGTGCGGAGGTCCGAGGCTCCTAAGCCGTTGCGGGTTCACTCGAATCCACAACTTTTCGTTCCCAGCCAAGGCGAAATTGTTTTGGTGGCTGGGAAGACTCTCGACACTTTGTGGAGAGAGATAGGCTGGTGAGTCAATCGCGCGCATGACCAGAATCCTTCGGGTTGTCGATTTCCTTTTTCCTTTAGTAACTTGGAAAGGAGTCTCGCAGATCGGCCAGAACTGACAAGCCGAATCTGAACCCAGGTCGAGCGCCTGATCCACGAGTCGTCCAAGGAACGATGGATTTTCGTAGCCGCGTCCTTTCATGAATTCTTCTGCGCATCCAACTTCAGCCGTCTCCGTCTGGCGTCTCAAGTGAAGACATCAGCGTTCAACCAACTGCATCACACGGGGTCGAGCCTCCGAGTTTGTAAGGTCCTTTTAGGCGGGGCTGGAAGGAAAGGCAAAGGAGGAAACTACGAATTTGCCGGGGACAAATACGATAGTAATCCTACGACTCGTAAACGGATGAGTGCAGACTGCGCAGCGGCAGCAACTCCGGATCTGCCGGCTTTTGAAAAATGGCTCAGCGGTCCGCCTGGGGCTGCCTGGCAAAAGAGTTACGCGAGTAGAGGCCCGAGACGCGGCCAATATTTCGCGATTCCTCCACGAAATGGCGGTTCTCGATCACCTCGTTGGGGCGGTCCCAGATCGAACCGGGGCGGGTGAAGATCGAAATGCAATCGATGAGCGCGCTGCCCGACCAGTTGATGATTTCCTGGCCAATGCACCGCAAGCCCGCCCGCTCACAGTATTGCTCGAACAGGCCGGCGCTCATGCTCAGCGCGCGCGCGCAGTCGTTGACAAGAATTCCCCTTTGAATCAGGAAACGCTTGCCCCGGCGGAGGCCTTCCCGGAGCGGCGAATGAACTTCCGCTCCGTTGGGGCCGTGGTTCGAGGCCGGCGTTCCCGGGCCAGGCCGGCGCATTTTCAGGAGCGAGAAATAAAATCCGTAACGCGCCGCGTTGGAGTGATGAATGAAACCGGCTCCGTTCTTGGTGAGCTTGCGCGCCAGTTGCCGAACATACGTTTCCAGAACGTCCGCCTCCGCATGCACCAGCGAATCGAAGCTGAACACGAAATCGACCGATTGATCTTCCACCATGTCCAGCGATTTGCCGTCGTTGACAAAATAGCGGATGTGATTCGAGGACGCGAAGCGCCGCCGGCAATGATCGATGCACCCGGCGCTGAGATCGACGACGGTGAGCCGCTGGCTGAGATCCTTCAGAAAGCGCGTCCAACGTCCGTAGCCCGGCGCGATTTCCAGAATGGATTCGCACGGGACAAAGGCGTGGATGCGCGGCAGCAAGGTGCCCCACCATTGGGCTTCCGACCCGCCCCAGGGCAAAGACCATTCCTCGCCCTGCTGCGTCCAGTCGTATTCGCCGTTCCAACACTTGACGTTTTCTTGGATCGTGGGCATGACGCGCCTCTTCTAACACCGCGCCGCGCTCGGTAAAGAGAAAAGAGGAGAAAGAGTTACCCGACATCAAACGGCGGTGGAGCGAGACTCCCGCCGAGCCGTGGCCGACGTACTGGCAATACGTTGGAGACGGCTCGCTGGGGACAGGCTCGCCCTACCGAAGTCGAACGGAGAAACTGCTGGAAGCAGGAATTGTCGAAATCAGCTAGCCCTCCAGAGCCCACGAAACACGCCAAACACACGAAATCGCCGCATCATCGAGAAAGGTTAAACCGACCTGCGAGTGAAACCACCTTTCTTCTTCGGTGTGTTTAGTGGGCATTCTGGTTACCACCACGCTGGCAGATCACTCAAGGTCTCCTTCAAAATCCTGCGCAGCGCGTTCTTTTCGCCGGGTGAAAGGTAGGCGTATTCGGGATCTGGTTTCGCCACATCCGTCGCCTCTCCCAAACGCCGATACACCCTTTCCTTTATGACCGAGGGCAATCCCTGAAACGCCGCGCTGTAAATCATGTAGCTGCACCGATGCTTGAACAGGCGTGTGCGCAAATCGAAATCCTTGAGCGACGAACCGTCGTCGGCGGTCTTTCTATTGCGCTGAAAATCTTGTTTGAAAGCCGGATCCCCTTGCACGCCGCCTTCGGGCAGCGGCGCCTCATCCGCGAAGAGCAGGTAGCGCGAAAGCTGGCGCGCTTGCCTGTCCAACTCCTCCGCTTGTTCTTTGTTAAGCCGGCCTTCGCCGGCGTGCAGGTAGGCGCGCCCGCGATAAGCCGCTTCGACGGCCCGGTTCACGAAACCGGCCTGATGTTCGTGCAGGAGATGCGGAAGGATGTCGCTGGTCGCAGCGGGATAACGGTCCCAGTCAAAATGCCGGCCTGGCTCAACCGGGATTTTTGTCAGGCCCTCCGGAGACAGGCGCCCCGTCAGATTTCCCCAATGATTGGTGATCGCGTGTGCTCCAGTGACGTACCATCCGCCAAAGCGCTCCGAGAACGGCACGCTGTGGCCGATTTCGTCCGTGCGGAATGAATCGAGGCTGCCGCGGTTGGGGCCGGAGACGACGGATTTCACAAGCAACCCCGGCACGGAGCGAGTCTCGGAAGCGGCGTGGCAGTTCATGCAGCGATTGGAGCGCTCGATGCGCAGCGGTTGTTCGTCGCGCGGAAGGTCGAAAATGTAAAATATCCCGCCCAGTTCGGGATCGAGCGACACGATTTCGATGCGCCCGCCCTGAACGTAACCCAAATACAGATCCTCGCTGAAATAGAGCGCGCGCGGTCGCGAAGTGGAAATCAGGCTGAGCTGCAAGCTCGTGGTTGAAAAAACCAGCAACTGCGAACTGGCGGGAATATCGAGCGCCTTCAGCAGACTGGCTACAAACGCCTTTTCACTCGTGGAATCCAGGACGATTCGGCGCGACTCCAGGTCGGCCTTGAGCTTTGTGAAACAGTCGGTGGGCGTGCGTTGCCAGTAATTGTGCGGCGGTTGCGCGAAATCGTCATATCTCGGCAGTTCGAGCGCCGCGCTCGTGCTGGCCCAGCACAGCGGCAGAATCAACAGCATCCGGTGATTCATTCCTACTTCAACACCGAAGTGCGCTCGTGAATCCAGGCCAGATCCGTGTTCCTGGGCGATTGGAAGTTGTGCCCAATCTTCACCCCCAGCGCCGCCGTGCGGAAGGTCCTAGGGTCGCGCCAACGATGCGCTTCGGCGTGGCCGTCGGCAAAGGACAACACGCCCCCGCGGTTGTGATGCGTGGCGGGAAAATGAAAGAATTCATCCGACGCCCGGCCCGGCATCAGGACAATGAACGCCGGGGTGCAAAGGTTTTGCGGGGTGAGATCCATGAACGCGAACGTGTTCGCAGGCGCCGGGATGTCCGAGGCTTTGGCGAAGACGCGATACCGTTCAGATCGGTGCCGCTCCATCGAACTCGTCGGCCCCAGATACATGTTCAGGGAGTAGCTTCGGACCTGCGGCACGGGTTTTCCGCGTTCGACGACGTACGTCGTGGAATCAGACGGGCACTTGTAGATGTTTTTGGCGGTGAGGTAGCGGGCAAATGCTGCGTATCGGGGATCGAGAAGGTACATCGCGTTCGTAAACGCCGGGATGAAGCTGTGGTAATCTCCGTTCACCCAGAGTGTGTCTCTTCCGACAGAACCGCCCGATTGCGCGCCGTTGGCGACGAGGCCTTCATTATGGTCGGCGCTGTAAAGCACCCAGGTCAGCCCCAATTGCTTTAGGTTGTTGAGACACTTGATCCGATGCGCCTCTTGCTTGGCTTTCGCGAGCGCGGGAAGGAGCAATGAGGCGAGGATCGCGATGATGGCGATGACGACGAGCAGTTCGATGAGGGTGAAAGCGGCTTTGGCTTGCCTGGCGCAGGATGCCTTCATAGCAGGGGAACTTTTACACGGTTCACCTCCTGCTCGCCACTCCGAAAATCCGAAAATCCGAAATTGAATAAGGTGAGGCGAAGCGCGTGCCGAGCCAATGCCATCGAGGAAAAGTTCGGCGGGAGTCCACCGTTGTGGATCGATGGGTTACTCAGGAAAATCCTTGGCAGAACGCATCAGATCTTCACCGGCCGCCGTTTCTTCCTCTCCCCGCGAGGCACGAGGGGGGAGAGGATTGAGGAGAGGGGAACTTGTTCAAGAACAAACTCCTCTCCCCGACCTTGTCCACTTCCTGCGTCGGAAGAGAGGGAATGATAGGCTTTTGGGAAACGTGAACACCATCGGTTCACTGGGCGTTTAGATGCGTCGCCCTGGCGGAAAATCTTCTTGGAGTTGCGCCGGATTCAGCGCATTATCTCCCCGTCAACCCGCAGCCAACTACTATGAATGCTCGACGCCTTTTCTTGTACCCGCTTTCCCGCCGCGCCGCGTTTACGCTCATCGAACTGCTCGTCGTCATCGCCATCATCGCCATCCTTGCTGGGATGTTGCTGCCTGCGATGGCCCAGGCCAAAGAAAAGGCGCGCATGATCAAATGCCTGAACAATTCGCGGTCGCTGGCTCTGGCGTCCGTCCTTTACGCCAGCGATAATCAAGATTTCTTCCCGGTCCGCATCGATGTGAACCGGTGGCCCACCCAACTCAAGCCGTACTACGATACTCTGGAAGTCCTGCGTTGCCCGAACGACCGGACCAAGGAGCAAAGCCAGTTCGACGCCCGGCAACGCACCCGGACGCCGCCGCTGCCTCCCGACGACGCATTTCGCAGCTACATCATCAATGGATGGAACGATTACTTTCGTGAAGCGCTGGGACGAAGCTACGACGTCGGTTCGACTCCGAATCAAAGAATGTTGCTCAGCGCCATCCGCTTTCCTTCGGAGACCATCGTCATGGGCGAAAAGAAGTTCGATTCCGACCATTATTACATGGATTTGATGGAACCTTCCCGCGACGGCGCGCGAGGCAATGACGTCACGGAAATCGAACGCGGACGGCACTCCGGGGGCCGCGGACAAAACAAAGGCGGCGGCGGGATGTACATGATGGCCGATGGGAGTGGCCGATTCATCAAGTACCGCGGCCTGCTCTATCCGCTCAATCTATGGGCCGTAACGGACCAGTACCGGACGAACTACGCACTGAGTAACTGAAGGCGGCAGATGGGATCAGGTTGGCTTGCCTGGCGGTTTCTGCAATGGGGCATCTTGGTTTCGAGAGTCGAGAATCAGCCTTCCACGAGCGCCTCGTCGCCGACCGTCGAGACGGTTTTCCGAGCGATTGAGCTGCCGTCAGCCGGACGAGAGTTTCACATTCGGATCTTCGAAGAGGTCCAGGGCTTGATTGTAGAGAAGTGCGGCCTCTTTCCAGGCGGGCAAATCCTCGAAGTGTTCGTATTTTGCCATGGGAAGTTTCTCCTTTCGGGCCCAGATCGTGGAGGCTTTACGGAAGAAGGCAAGCTCTTTTCAGGCAGTCGCCTGTCATTATTTGGCATTTGCCATCTGTCGTTTGACATCGATTCTGCGCTTGCTAAAACTCACGGAGCCGCCGCACTTCAACGAACCGCACACCCAGGTTTGTGTGGCCCTCCGTTAACCAGGCTTCCAGCCGATTCGGGCCTCTCTTCAGTTGAACGGAGCTGAATTGGCATTCTGCGGCCCCGGCTTGAAGCAAGTGTTCTACGCGCACGTCGCCGATCTTCAAATGGGCGGTGGCCGGATTCTTCAACGCACCGAATTGAAGCGAAATGGAGTAAAGACCGCTCGCCGCAACCTGCACCTCCCAGTATCCCAGAGAATCGGCGCGCCAACCCGCTTGCGGACCACGCCAATCCTGGCGCGTCAGAATCGTAGGGTTCTCCCGGGGTGAACCGATCGATATGCGCGGCGGCACGGTGTAATCCCGCCGACGGGTCACGTCTTTGAACCAGCGCTCATATCCCTTCTTCATGCTCTCCACGATCTCCGGGTTCTCAGGGGCGATATCGCGGAATTCGAGCGGATCGTTCGCCAGGTCATAAAGCTTGAACGCGGGGGGATTCGTCCAGGTTCCTTCTGGAACACCGCCGGGCTGGACGAGCTTGTGGCGCTGGGATCGGGCCGCAAAAGCGCGATACAGTTGTGGCGTGTCGCCGCGATGCCATTGGAAATAGAGCGTTCGATCCGGCCAGTTCACGGCTGAACCGCGCAAAAGCGGCAGCAGACTTTTGCCATCGAATTTCACTCTTGCCGGCTTCCTCGCGCGGCACAGATCGAGCAAGGTCGGCGCAATATCGATGTGCGCGGCGATGCGATCCACCGCGCGCCCCGCCTCGAATTGGGCGGGCCAGCGCACAAAGAACGGCACGCGAATGCCGCCTTCGTGGACGCTGCCTTTGCGCTGGAACATTCCGCTGTTGTAGCGCACCTGTTGGGGCCCGTTGTCCGTCATGAAGATCACCACCGTGTTTCGCGATAAACCCCATTCGTCCAACTTCGCCGTCAGCCGGCCCATGTTGTCATCGATGTTCTCCACCATGCCGTACACTTTCGCGATCATGGCCTGATCCGCCTTTCCAGGCAGCGCGTGGCCTCGATTGGGAAACTCGGAGTGAGAAAGGTCCAGCCCGCGGTACTTCCCCAAGTATTCATCCGGCACTTCCAACGGCGTGTGCGGAGCGTTAAACGCGAGATAAACGAAGAAGGGGTTCTCCCGGTTCCGTCGGATGAACTCGATCGCGGCGTCGGTGATGACATCGCTCACATAGCCCTGGGTCTTCAGGGGCTTGCCGTTGTGCTGAAGAATGGGATCGAAGTAACTCTCCCCGCTCGGCGGATCCGACGGTTGGCCAATGCCGCCGCCCTTCAGCACAAGCGCTTCCTGAAATCCCTGGTCGATCGGGCGCATGGGATAGGTGTCGCCGAGGTGCCACTTGCCAAAGATCCCCGTGCGATACCCGGCGCGCCCGAGCATTTCTGGCAGCGTCACCTCGCCCGGCTCCAT
Source organism: Verrucomicrobiota bacterium (assembly GCA_016871535.1). NCBI lineage: Bacteria > Pseudomonadati > Verrucomicrobiota > Verrucomicrobiota bacterium. The sequence goes on along the minus strand of VHCZ01000232.1, from coordinate 2,578 downwards.
CAGAGAGCGCCCCAGGTAGGTGTCCACGACGCCGGTGCGATAGTTGTAGCGCCCCGTCAACAAACAGGCGCGCGTGGGCGAACAAACGGGCATGACATAGAAATTCACAAAGCGAACGCTTTCCCGCGCCAGTTGATCCAGGTGCGGTGTCCGAATCTTCGGGTTGCCGTGAAAGCCCAGGTCACCGTGTCCCTGGTCATCCGTGATAATCAGGACGACGTTTGGACGCGTGCGGTGGGCGGCGGCCTGCGAGTTGAAGACTGGGGCCGGAAACGTGGTGGAAGCGGCCACAAGGAGTGCGGCCATCGTGGACGCGCGCCAGGTGTTGCCTGTCTTGATCGGCGTGGTTGTCACAACGTGAATGTTCGTTTTCATTTCAAGATTGGGGAAGTCCTGCGGTCCATCGTTCGATGAGGTTCACACCTTGTTGCGTGAGGCGGCGACGCAGATCGGCAGACCAGCAGGTCTGCCCTACCGTTCTTGGCAGGAAGAAGGGGTCAACGCGGTCCAGCCGCACGCAAGAGTTGCAGCGCGGCTTGCGCCCGCGGATCGCCGCGCTGGGCGCCTTCGATGGCGCGGTCGTAGGCCTCCGAAAGAGCTTGGCGATAATCTTTCGCTTGTTGCGCGTTGAACCGGGTGCCTTGCAACTGAAGTTGCGCCAACCTGGCTGCGGCTTCGTCCACGTTTCCCGCTTTCAAAGAAGTTCGGGCAGCTTCGATGAATTGCGCCGAAGTGATGGCTGCGGCGCCCGCCGCCGGTTCCGGTGCGGTGGTCTCTTCCTGAGCCGGAGTCGGCTGAGATGCAGTTGCCGGAGCAGGCTTTTCGGTTTCGACTTTGGAACCGCAGCCAGTCAGCGCGAAGCAAAGGAGGCCCGCGAGGAGGAGGTTCGTAGAAAGCTGCCATGACCACGGCGCAATGCACACGAGCCATGAACGGGTAAGGACGCGTTCCACCGCGTCCCTGGAATCGCTCTTCCGATCGCTAATTGAGGTCAGGGACGGAGTGGAATCCCTCCCTACCCGGTTCAGCGGAAGCGCTGGTTGAGTCATGAGATTCCGGGGGAGATTGGGATTCTAATTTCGGCCATTGCGCGTGCCCGGAACGTACCACGCATCATTCGGCCCGTCGAACGACGGTTCCTGCGGCCAGATGTTCGGTCCCGCCATCTGGCGCGAGAGCCACTTGGCCAGCGGCGCCGTGAAAGCCGAACCGGTCAGGTTCCCGAACGTGCCGATCCCTTTCACTTTGTCGCTTTGGTCCTTGGCGATTCGGCTGGAGCCGTGCCGGCGCGAAATGCCTTCGTGCGGCGTGCTGCTGGCGTCATTGAAAATATATTCGCTCTGCATTTCGTCCGCTTCCCAGATCAGCATTCCGGTAGGCCGGAATGTGGACAACGTCCATCGAGACATGAGGTTCTGGGGCATGGGGCCCGTGTCGTAACCGTTGATGGCGCCGTTCCAGAGATAGCTGATGATCTTGATGTCGCGGCGGATGTACTGTTTCTGCTTCACACCGGTTTGTCTTTCTGAGAAATCCTTCGGGCAAGTCATCACTTTCTCCGAGTCGAGGTAGTTTCCGAGCTGGCCTCTTTTGAAGCTCTGCACCTGATTGGAGTAAGTGTTCGGGTCGTTCTTCCCCGCGCCGGGGAACCGCGCCAGATCTTTCGAGTAGGCCCAGGAATCGCGGTCCGGCAATCCGCCCCACCCGCAGAACGGGATGTAATCGTTGTTGTCCCCGGCGAAGCTGTGGGCCGCCAGAAGGATTTGGCGAATGTTGTTTAGATCGGTCACGAGGAACGACCGATCCTTGGCGCTCTTCAAGGCCGGCAAGAGCAGGCTGGCGAGAATGCCAATGATGGCAATGACGACCAGCAGTTCGATGAGGGTGAAAGCCGAATGGCGACGCGGAGGAACAGAAGGATGGGTTGTCATGAACTGGTCTTGGTGCCATCCCAACAATCAATGTCAAGGCCTATTTGGGAAGTCAGCATTCTCATTTCGGACTGCTCCCCGGACGTCGAACGCTTCCAGGGTAGAGCGAGTCCGTCCCGGCGAGCCGTGTCCGACGTATGGGGACCACGTTGGAGGCGGCTCGCTGGGGACAGGCTCGCCCTACCGAACTCAAACTGAGAATCGCTGAATCGCTGGGGCCAGTCGTGAAGCGGCTTGCCAAGGTTCAGCCGTGGAGGAAACCTACCCCAGGCCTCGCAAACTCGTGCCCGGTGCACCGCATGATATGCCAGGGCGTTCACATGAAGATTCTAATCGCTGAAGATGACGCGGTCGCGCGGATGCTCCTGACGAGAACGTTGCACAAGTATGATTACGAGGTTGTGGCCGTCACCGATGGCCGCCAGGCCTGGGAAAAACTCAAGGGAGCACACTTCCCGATTCTGATTTCGGACTGGATGATGCCGGAGATGGACGGCCTGGAATTGTGCCGAACGATCCGTCAGAGCGTGTCCGAAAATTCCGCGGGGTCCTGTTTTCGCGCCAAAGGCCGGATGGCGAGGCGCGACGAAGGAGAATATCCTCCCTGGATCTTCGACTGAGGAGCAACGAAGCCAGGCGGCCTTTGG
>VHCZ01000231.1 GCA_016871535.1 Verrucomicrobiota bacterium | reverse complement strand
CGGTGACCCTCGCCGACAATGAACAGGAGCGCTTATCAATGACTACGAGGACTTCCGGAACCTGCTCCCAAGTGAAGCTCAACTTCAGCACGATTCGTTGGAGCGGACTTTGGTACCCCACGACCGGAGAGTAGTGGGTATGGAAGGGTAAGTAGCTCAATCCTTTGCGTTCAATACCCTTCGAATCCTCAACTAATGTTCCCGCTGCAACTGGCGGGGTTAGTCTCAGGTGTAACCAAACCTCAGCATCTGATTCAAGGTCTTCACGTTCCCCGAGTGCTCAGTCTCACACCGCCCGGCTTGACCGGCCAACTTTATCTTATCTGTGATTGTGGGTCTCGGCATGAGTTCGACCTCCGCAGAGTAGGGCTTCGCTGCCGCGATGCCGAAAGCGCCGTCGGACGCCCAACGAGGCTGACACGTAACCGCCCGTCGGGCCGCATACAGGTTTTTACAGTGCCAGCAATCCTGGCATCTGCCCGACCCGGTGGATCCCGCGCCGGTGGACCGCGGCATCCGCGTCTATTTCACCCGCATGACCGTCGGCGGCGTGGACTTCGCCATCCTTGAGGACCGCAAGTTCAAGAGCGGGCCCGCAGGCAAGATTCCGCAGATGGGTCCGCGCCCCGACCACATCAACGACCCTGGTTACGATCCGAAAGCCATTGACCTGCCCGGCCTCCAACTGCTCGGGGCGCGCCAGGAGAAGTTCCTCCACGATTGGGCGCAGGACTGGACCGGCGCGGAGATGAAATGCGTCGTGTCGCAGACCGCGTTTTGCGGCGCGGTGCACCTGCACGGCTCGCCCGCCAACCGCCTGCTCGCTGACCTCGATTGCAACGGCTGGCCGCAAACGCCGGGCCGCCGCGCGCTCGAACTCATCCGCCGCGCCTGGGCCGTGCACCTTTGCGGCGACCAACATCTCGCGGCAGATGGGACGGTCAAGAGGTCGGCAGGAAGTTGCCGCCCTTTTTGTTCTGGAAAACAAGGCGAAAACCTATTCCTCCACCGCCGCTAATTCCGCCTTCCGTTCCCACCTGCGCGGCGCGCGTTCGGGTGGGGTCGTGTCCACTTTCGCGTAATACGTCTCTTCGCCGAAGCGCTCATCGACGGCTTGCTCCAGCTCCCGCGATGGCATCACCGAAAACCGTTCATGGGTTTCGATGAAGATGACCTCGCCCGCAGGCCTCATGAGGCACAGGAAAAGCGGGCACTTGCCGGCATGCGCCGCGGTGAGTTCGCGGACCGCCTCCAAATCCGCCGGCTTCAAATGCGCGGTGTGCAAGCGCAGATGAACTTGTTTCGTGTAGTGCCGGGGCGCTTCCTCCAGCGGCAGAATTTCCTGCGGAAAGATTTTCGGTTTATCATCTCCGGTGTTCACTTCCCCCACGACCAGCACCGCTTTGTTGGGCACGAGCAACTCGCGATATTTGTTGAAGTTCTCGTTCAAGCAAAGCACCTGCACCGAACCTTCCAGATCTTCGACGGTCACCAGGGCATACGGCTGATTGCTCTTCTTGGAAATGCCCTGTTGCACCGCGGTAATCAGGCCTCCGAGGCGTGTCATGGCGCGCGACGGCAACTGGGCGATCGTGCTCGTGTTGGCGAGCGCGTATTTCTCCAGGATCGGCACGAACGGCGTCAGCGGATGCCCCGTGACGTAGAAGCCGAGGAGTTCCTTTTCCGCGGCCAGCAGCTCGCTTTGCGGCCATTCCGGAAGTCGGCTATTGGTTTCCGACGCGGGTTCGGATTTCTCCTCCAGCATTCCGAACAGTGAAGCCTGGCCCCGCTCGCGATCCAGAGCAATGCTCGCGGCGCGCGCCAGGGTATGGTCGATTTGCGAAAACAACGTCGCGCGGGTCTCTCCGAACGCGTCGCACGCGCCGCTCTTGATGAGCGCTTCCAGCACCTTGCGATTCACAGTCCGGCTATCGACCCGCTCGCACAAATCCGCCAGCGATTGGAATTTGCCGCTTTCCCGCCGTGACTTGAGAATGCTCTCCACGGCGACCTCTCCGATGCCTTTGATCGCGGCGAGGCCGAAACGAATGGAGCGCAACGTAGGACAGGCATCCTGCCTGTCCCGAACACCGGCTTCTGGAGACGTCCCGCCCTTGGCTGTGTCAATCGTCTGTGAGGCCTGGCCAGGCTGGAAGCCTGGCCTACGTTGGGCCGGCGTGAAATACACCCCACTCTCGTTCACGTCCGGCGGGAGCACCTCGACGCCGAACGCGCGCGCCTCATTGATGAGCACGCTGAGTTTGGCGGTGTCGCTCAGGTCGTTCGTCATCATCGCGCTGAGGAATTCCACCGGATGATTGGCCTTCAAGTACGCGGTTTGATACGCGACGATGGCGTAAGCCGCGGCGTGAGACTTGTTGAAGCCATACCCCGCGAATTTTTCGAGCAAGCCGAAAACCTGATTGGCTTTGGCGGTCTGAATATTGTTCACGCGGGCGCAGCCTTTGACGAACACCTCGCGTTGCTTGGCCATTTCTTCGGGTTTCTTCTTCCCCATCGCGCGGCGCAGCACGTCGGCAGCGCCAAGCGTGAAACCTGCCAACACCTGGGCCGCTTGCATGACTTGCTCCTGATAAATCAGGATGCCGTAGGTCTCGCGGCAGATCGGCTCGAGCAGTGGATGTTCGTATTCGATCTTCACTTCGCCATGCCGGCGGCGGATGAATTCAGGAATCAGTTCCATCGGGCCGGGCCGGTACAGCGCGATCAGCGCGGTGATGTGTTCGATCGAGCTGATCTGGAATTTGCGGCAGAGATCCCGCATGCCCGCGGATTCCAATTGGAAGATGCCGACGGTGTTGGCCTTGTTGAGCAAATCGTAGGTCTTCGCTTCGTCCAGCGGCAAATCGTCGATGGGGATGTCGATGCTGTGGGTGGCTTTGACCATCTCGCAGGTGTTGCGAATGACCGTGAGCGTCTTCAACCCCAGAAAATCCATCTTGAGAAGTCCGAGGTCTCCGACCGGCCCCATGGCGTACTGGGTCACGATGGCGTCGTCATCGTCTTGTTTCAGGGGCAGCAAATTGACGAGCGGTTGGTCGCCAATCACCACGCCCGCCGCGTGAACGGAGGCGTTCCTCGTCAAATCCTCCAGAACGAACGCCGTATCGACCAGCTCGCGCGTCGCGTCTTCGGAGTCGTAAGCAGCCTTGAATTCCGGCGATTGCTTCAGCGCTTTTCCCAGATCCATTTTCAATTCGTTGGGAATCATCTTCGCGAGCCGGTCGCATTCCGAGTAGCTGAGGCCCATAACGCGTCCCACGTCGCGGACGACTGATTTTGCGCCCATCGTGCCAAAGGTGATAATCTGCGCGACGGAATCGTGCCCATACTTCCGGCGGACGTACTCGATGACGTCGGCGCGCCGGTCGTCCGCGAAATCGATGTCGATATCGGGCGGACTGATGCGTTCGGGATTCAGGAACCGCTCGAAGAGCAAGCCGTACCGGATCGGATCCACGTTCGAGATTTCCAGGAGATACGTGACAATCGACCCGGCGGCCGAACCTCTGGCCACGCAGGAAATCCCTTTGCGCCGGCCATACCGGATGAAATCACCGACGATCAAAAAATAGCTGATGAAGCCGGTCTTCTCAATCACGGTCAGCTCGTTCTGGAGCCGCTCGATCAGGGCCTGGACGGCACCGGCGACGACCGGATCGCCCAACGTAGGGCAGGCATCCTGCCTGCCTGATGATTGCGGTCGAATTTCCGCGTCTTGGCTTTCAGAATTCGTGACGACGGATTCCGCTGCTGCGCGGGGCAGGCTGGAAGCCTGCCCCGCGTTGAACGTCGGCAGACGTCGCGGGTCTTCGAGCGACTCAACGACAAACTCCTTCCCTTCCGCACGCGCCTGAATTCCGTAGCGCGTCTTCAAGCCTTCGGCCAGCAGTTGGCGCAAATAGCCTTCCCGCGTGAAGTGCTCCGGCGGCGTGAAAGTCGGAAAGTGCAATTTGCCAAATTCGATTTCGACGTTGCATTTCTCCGCAACCTCCAGCGTGTTCAGGACCGCTTCGGGCGTCTCGTGGAACAGCGCCTTCATTTCTTCGGCCGAGCGCAGGTAAAACTGCCCCTTGACGTAGCGCGGCGTGGGATCGCTGAGTGCGATTTGCCGGCCGATGCAGACCAGACAGTCATGCGCGTGCGCGTGGCTTTTCTCGACGTAATGAACGTCGTTCGTGGCGACGAGCTTCAACCCGAATTCCCGGGCCCACGGGATCAAATGCCGGTTGACCTTGGCTTGCTCCGCGATGCCGTGGTTCTGCAACTCCAGGTAAAAATTCTCGGCGCCGAACGTTTGCTTGAACCAATCGATCGCCTGGCGCGCCAGCGGCAGTTGGTCTTTCTGGATCAACTCCGGAATCTCGCTCGCCAGGCAACCGGACAGCGCGATCAAGCCGTCCTTGTGCGCGGCCAGAAGTTCCTTGTCGATCCGCGGCTTGTAGTAGTAACCCTCCAGATGCGCCGCGGACGCGAGTTGGATGAGGTTCTTGTAGCCGGTCTCGTCTTTGGCCAGGAGCACCAGATGAGAGTAAACGTCCCGGCCTCCGCTGCTCGTTTTCTTTTCAAATCGGCTGCCGGGCGCGACATAAACTTCACAGCCGATAATCGGCTTGATCCCTTTGGCGCGCGCGGCCTGATAAAAATCAATCGCGCCGTAGAGCACGCCGTGGTCGGTGATGGTCAGGGCGGGGAATTTCAACTCGTGCGCCTTCTCCATCAACCGGTCGAGGCGGCAAGCGCCGTCGAGCAGCGAATACTCGGTGTGCAGATGAAGATGTACGCAATCCGCATGTGACATCTCCGCAGTTTAAGTCCGCCGGAATAGCACGCGCAAGCCGACGTTGTTCACCGTGTTCACCGGCTTCACCGGCGGTGCATCCACAAATTGGCGGTGAAGCGTAGCGCAGATTTTCAATCAACGGAGTGTTTACTCTGAAAAAAGCCTTGCTTTGGGAAATGAACCTGATAGAAGGTCCGTGTCGGTTAACTCAAACTCAAAGGAGGTTAAATGAACAAACAACTCAGTTATCTATTGGCCATCTGCTTCTTGTCCGGAGCAGCCTTATCAACTCCCCTTCGCGCTCAAACGGCGGAACCCAAAACTCCCGCAACGCAGGAAGCGAAGGACAAGAAACCCGCGGCGATCCCTTTCACCGGGAAATTGGGCGCCGTGGATAAGGCGGCCATGAGCATCACCCTCGATGGAAAAACCAAGAAGCGGACCATCCGCCTCACTCCGCAAACGCGCATCCTCAGAGCGGGCAAGCCGGCTACTCTGGACGATGCCGTGGTCGGCGAGGAAGTCGGCGGACAGGCGATCAAGAACGCCGAGGGACAGGAAGAAGCTGTGTCGCTGCGCGTGGGCCCCAAGCCTGAAACAGAGCCAAAGCCAAAGAAACAGAAGAAGGACGGCCAGGCTACGAAGCAGTAACCTGTGGATCTTGGAGACCGGCCACGCACGGTCTCGCAGCACCCCACCACACAAGAGGCAGGCCCTTTGCGGCCTGCCTCTTCCCGGTATTGACGCGAATCCAGCCAATCACCGGCGCCACCAGCCGCGGACTCCTGCGGCACGTTCTCCGCCTCCACCGCGGTTTTGATTCCGGAAATGCTGGACCAGGTACTGGCTGCGCGCGGCCGTCAGCGCCATGATGAATTCGTCGTAGCTCTGAAAGCGGTCCGCCGGATGCTTGGCCATGGCTTTCACCAGCGCGTCGCTTGTCGGCTGCGTGATTTCGGGAACCACATGATTGGGCGGCGTCAACGGCGTGTGAATGTGGGCGGCGACGACTTCATCGATCGAGGGAGCCTCAAAGGGGACGTGGCCGGTCAGCGCGTGGTAAAGGGTTCCCGCCAGGCTGTACATGTCCGACAAGAAATCTTCCCGCTCGCGTTTGATTTTTTCGGGTGCGATGTAATACGGGGTTCCCCAGACTGCTTCCTCCGGTGCATCCGATTCGATCTTCCGCGCCAATCCGAAATCGACGAGCTTGGGCTCGCCATCGGCGTTGAAGAGAATGTTGCCCGGCTTGATGTCGCGATGCAGGAGATCGTGCTTGAGCGCGGTGTCGAGCGCGGAGGCGACTTTGATGCCGATGTCCAAGACGTCCAGCTCCGGAAGGCGTTGTTCGTGTTCGATGCGTCCGTCCAGGCTCCCGCAATCCGCGAGTTCCATGACCAGATACCGCTGGCCGTTGGATTCGTCGAACGTGTAAATGTGAATGATGTTGGTGTGGTTGAGCGCGGCGCAAGCGCGGGCTTCACGATAAAAACTCTCCAGCGCTTGCGGATCGTCCGCAAGCTCCTGCCTCATCAACTTGACCGCCACTTCGCGTTCCAGCGTCGTGTCGAAAGCGCGGTAAACCGTCCCCATCCCGCCGGAAGCGATGGCGGAGAGCAATTCAAATTGCCGCAATCGCAGCGGCATCATGAGCGGATGTTCGCATTTGGTGCACGGGACAGTAGCCAGGGGCTCGAGATCACCCGAGATGAACACCTTGGCGCCGCAGCCGCCGCATGTGACCATCTTCAATGGCCTTTTGCTTTCAATCGACAGAGACATTTCCGGTGGAAAATAAGCATTTCGTGTTCCGGCCACAAGCCCTCGTCACTGGCGGCCATCGCCCCAAACAAGATTCCAGGGACGCGGTGGAACGCGGTGGAACGCGTCCCTGCCCGGTTCATGGGAAGCTTCCGCGGCCTCCCAGCCGTGCGCACGGCCCTTGAACCGAAGACGGCGCGGACCGCAGCCTTCAGGCTGCTTCCGCGCACTCCGCGCAGACGAGCGTTGAAGCGGCCTAAAGGCGCCTAAAGGCCGCAGTCCGAAGAGACAGTTCATGGGAAGAATACCTGGGGATTGCCTTGCGAAACAACCCACCTCCGCCCACCTCCGTTCACTGGGACGCGCGCCGCTTCCATGCGAGCGAGAGGATCCGCAGCACGAATCGTGGATTGCCCAATAGATAACGGCGCCACAACTCGCGCGGTTCCGAGCCAAGCCGATGCAGCCATTGCAACCCCAGCCGCCGCCAAACAACCGGCGCCTCGGTCATGGTCCCCGCCTCGATCCGGATTGTCCCGCCGCCGATTCCCCAGGGGACGGCCTGCGGGCAAACCTGCGCCGCCAGCTCCGCGAGCCGCTCGGTTTTCGGACTGCCCATTCCGAGAAAAATAAGATCGGACTCCGGGTGTGCGGCCAGAATTTCCTTGTATTCACTCTCGCTCAGAAACCCGGAGCAAGCCTTGACGATACGGCAGTGCGGCGAATCGCGGTTTGCTTTCTCCGCCGCCGCTTCCGCTTCCGCAGACGAACACCCGATCAAGACGCCTTGGCTGCGCGGCATCGTGTCGTCCTTCAGGAAGGCGTGAAAGGCCTCGGTCATGTTGCATCGCTCGGAGATCGGATGGCCAAGAAACCGCGCCGCCCACACCACGGCCATGCCGTCCGCGGCCACGATGCGCGCCGCGTTCAAACATCGCCGAAGCCCATCGTCCGCGCACGCCATATTGTAAATGTGCGAATTGAGGCACAGGATCGTGCGTGGCGTCAGGCTTTTGTCGGCCAGAAGCAGCTTCAGTTCGGCCAACAAATCTCCAATCGAGTGCGGCGAACACCTCGTCACGCCAAAGGGGAACTTGGCGCGTGGATTCATTTGAAAGCCGCGGAGCGCGGACAGCCTTGTCCGCGAGTTCCGCCACGCCAACCCGAAGTCTCCCTACCGCACAGCCGCTGGGAATTGGTTCTCCCTCTCCCCCAGGGAGAGTACCTATTTTGCGTGTCCGGCAAATCCAATGCGCCGGGTCGAACCATGCTCCCTTTCCCCTCACCCTGGCCCTCTCCCCAAGGAGAGGGAAGCGGTGTCGCCGTCGTGGCGCAATCCAAAGCCTGCTTTACTGCCCCGCACCAGTCATCCATTCTCCCTCTCCCCAAGGGAGAGGGCCGGGGTGAGGGGGAAGGAAGTGGAGATCTCTCCACGCCCCCAGAATTGTGCGAAGCGCTAAACATGGACATGCCGTACTGAGTATTTGGCAAGCTTGGCGGTTGACGATCCATACTCACATCCGGACCAGGCGCCGATACAGTTCATCGTATTTTTGTCCGACTACCGAAGCGGACCGTTCCCGAACCGACTCGCGGATTCTCTCCGGCGACCAGAGTTTGGGGCGCCAGTTCAAAATGGACCTCAGCTTATTCGCCAGATCGTCCGCATCGCCAGGCTCGAAAAAACAGCCCGTTTCCCCGTCGCGGACGATATCAACATTCCCGCCGCTGGCGGAAACCAGCGCTGGCAGCCCTAGAGCCAGAGCTTCCATAAGCGCGACGGAACACGGCTCATTCGTGGACGGAAGCACAAACCAATCGGCCTGCCGCATCGCCTCGCTCATGGAGCGAGTGGCTCCTCGAAGCAGGATGCGCTCGCCGAGGCCTTCGCTCCGGAGGAGCTGCCGCAACTCCGCCTCGTATTTCAGGGAATCGGGATCCGTCCGCACGACCGGCCCCCAGATCGAGACTTCGATTCGCTCGCGTTCGGAGGGGTCGAGCCGCTGCAGCGCGCGCACGAGCAAATCCCACTTCTTCCATCGAAGCAAGCTGCCCGCGCCGACGAGCCGAAGCGATGCGCCACGGCCCGACGCCGCCGCGGCGTCCGACATCGGTTCGAGAAGGTATTGGTCGCTGAAACAAGCTGAGATCACGCTGATCTTCGGCGGCTGCTCCGTCAGCGCGTAATGCCGGGCCATGTTCGGCGTCAGGAAAACCGTGCAAAAATTTGGGTGCGCCGCGGCGCGTTGATACATCCGCACGCGGCGCGCGTAATCGTGGTTGGTGAAGAGCACGCGGCGGTTCGACCGCGCCGCCAATCCCCACGCGATCAGGAACCCGCAGCGCGAATGCGCGTGAATGATGTCGAACGGCTCGCGCGCGAGAAGCCTTCGCACTTCGATCAGCGCCAGAGCCGCGCGCCAGAAAATCCCCCAGTGACTGGCCATCTCGCTGCAGACGAAACGCGAGGTGCGATAGTCCAGAACGGGCTGGCGCGTTTCCACGTAGCAGCGGTTGACATAAACGCTGTGCTGCCAGCCTTGATCCTTCGTGGCGGACTGCAAATGGCGGAGGACCGAGAGGATGCCTCCCGCGTCTTCGAGGTTGCCCGCCAGATGGAGAACTTTCATGTCACTCAGGACGCCGGCGCCGCCGTTCGCTGGGTCGCGTGCTTTCTAACGCAACGCCGCGCGAATACCCACCCAAAACCGCTCCGCCCCCGTCGCGAGCCCCAGCGCCGCCAACTAACGAATCGGAAAATTCCACTCTATGCGTAGCTTATCCGCGCCCATCCGCGCTATCCGCGGTCATAAAATGTCCGAAGTTTGGTGACGATATTGATTGTCATGCGTGACAGTTGCTGCCAAGAGGAAGCGAACTTCAGACAAGGAGGATGCCATGGAACAAGAATTCCCAAGTATTGGACCGCGGATAGCGCGGATGGGCGCGGATAGGCAGAAACCACATCCGGAGCCGATGCTGTATCAGGATCTAAGAGCGTGTCCGAAAATTGCGCGGGGTCCTGCGGCGAGGGATTTTGGCTGTGGCCAAGGCGGCGAGGTCCGAGCATCCCCAACGCGGGCTGTAAGGACCGAGCCAACGCAGGCCACGGACAAAA
>VHCZ01000230.1 GCA_016871535.1 Verrucomicrobiota bacterium | reverse complement strand
ACTTCGGGGAGCAGCTCCGGCACGGCTTCAATGTCGCCCACCGTGGTGACGCCGCGACGGAGCAGCATTTTCGCGCCGTGGAGCCAGGATTGCGCGTAGTCCGAATAAGACCACTCCGCCTTGAGCGCGAGCAGGGCCTTGATCCAATCCGGGAACGATTTGGGCCGGGGGATCAATCCGCACAGGTTCGTGTAATCCAGATGGCAATGGGCATTGATCAATCCGGGCATCAACGCGACATCCCCCAGGTCGAGCACGGATTCGTGAGATGCGACGAAAAGCTCCTTCCACGGTCCCGCGGCCGCGATGCGGTTGGCGGTGACACGGACCGCTCCGTTGTCCACGGGCGGCCGGCTGATCGGAAGAATCGTTCGGGCGCGAAGAATCACGAAAAGCCGCCTTAACCCATTTGCTCGCGCGGGATCGCCACGCCTCGCTCACTGCTCACTGATTACTGATTACTGGTTACTGAATTCCCGCTTCCTGCCGCTTGCGCTTGGTTTGCGCCGCCAGGGTGTGCTTGCGGGCTTTGTATTTGTTGTGGCGCTTGCGGATTTGCTGCTCGATTTTCTTCGTCACTAGATCAATCGCCGCATAAAGGTCGCGCTCCGAATCTTCGGCAAAAAGGTCCGGTCCCGGCATGGTCAGACGCATCGTACACTTGAAAGCGCGTTCCGGAATCTTCTTGTGATCGTGCTCCAGCGTGACGCGGACGTCGATGGCGAACCGGTCCAGATGCTCCAATTTCCTAATCCGGTCCATAATGTGGTCCTCGATGGCCTTGGTCAGCGTCACGTTATGCGTCGATAGAATTAAGTTCATGGGCGGATGATGCTCAGGGCCTCGGACAAAATCCAGTGAAACTCGGCGTGGGTCGTTGATCGCCGTGCCGGAGGACCGGCCCATTCTTGCCCCGGTAAGGACGGATTCCACTCCGTCCCTGATTTGCCTCGGCGATCCTTAGCTCTTAGGGACGCGGTGGAGCGCGTCCTTACCTAGAAGCAAGCCTGGCCGAAGAGGAAACGCAGCGGCAGCTTGTCGCCGACCTGCTGGATCGCGCCTTCAGCGGCTGGGCCAAAAAGCTGGTCGTGCAAGCGTTGTCCGCCAAGAAAGCTTCGGCCGAGGAGCTGGCCGAGATTCGGAAGCTGCTGGAGGAAATGGAACGGAGGTCAAATTGAACGCACTGAGCCACCCCTTGATCCTCGCTCTTGGCTGGGCGCTGATTCACTTTCTCTGGCAAGGCGCGCTCATTGCCGCGTTGTCGTTCCTGGCGCAAGCCGCATTGCGGAAAGGTTCCGCCCAGTCGCGATACACCGCCGCTTGCCTCGCCATGCTGTTGATGACGCTGTGCCCGCTCGCAACTTTTTCATACCTGACGAATCGAGAGAAAACAGCGTTGAAGCCCGCACCGGTGATGATCACTTCCGTTCGAGAGGCCTCCGTGACCTCGGCAATGGATCTTGCCCCGGCGGTCGCCATTCCGCGGCCAATCCAAGTGGAAACCTCTCCGGAGGAATTCGCGGCGCGAATCCAACGGCATTTGCCGTGGATTGTGTCAGGCTGGCTGGGCGCCGTTTGCGTGCTCTCCTTGCGGCTCCTGCTCGGCTACGCCCGCGTGCGGCAGATCAAACGCCGGGCGTGCGAATCGCTCGGGGTTTACTGGACAGAAAGGCTTTCCGATCTCTCAGAGAGGCTGCGCGTCAGCCGGCCAGTGCGGCTTTGCCAATCCGCGCTGGTGACCGTGCCGACCGTGATCGGATGGCTGCGGCCGGTGATTCTTTTTCCCGCCAGCGCGCTGGCCGGGCTGCCTCCGGCGCAACTGGAAGCCATCCTGGCACATGAACTCGCGCACATCCAGCGTCACGATTATTTGGTCAACCTGCTGCAAAACTTGATCGAAACGCTTCTCTTCTATCATCCGGCCGTCTGGTGGGTCTCGCGCCATATCGACCAGGAACGGGAACTTTGCTGCGATGATCTGACCGTGGAAGTGTGCGGAGACCGGGTCAATTACGCCCGAGCTTTGGCAGCGTTGGAGGAATTGCGCAGCACGGCGCCTGGATTGGCACTGGCGGCGGGCGGCGGATCGCTCCTGCGGCGCATCCGAAGGCTGGCGGGATTGCCGACGGAAGCCAATCGCTCCGGCTGGTGGCTGGCGGGAGCGGCGGCGCTGATGTTAGTCGCTGCCGTGGGCTTGATTGGACGGCATTCCTTGAACGCCGCAGATGCGGGTCGAACTCGGATAGCAGAAGACAAATCCCATGCCGCAGAGTTACTTCAGGATTCGCGCTCGCTGGTCGGGATGGGGCAATTGGATGAAGCTGAAGCGAAGCTGGAAGAGGCACTGAAACAAGAACCGGAGTTCAAATCGGCGCGCTGTTATCTGGATTTCGTCCGGAGCATTCGGCCGAACCTGGAGGGAGACTTGAAGGAGAAGCTGAGCAAGGCACCTCCGCCTGAGATGGGAGAATCAAAGTCTCGTCGGATTACTCAGAATGAACCACCCCCACCCAATCACGCACTGCTCTTCCTTCGTCTCGATTTGGCCGAAGCTCGCCGCGTCATGGCTGAACTCGACCTGTTGGGGATACTCAATGCTCATCGACTGACCGGCGACGGCTCCTCTATTTACGTTCCGGGCGATAAGGTTCACCAAATCCGGACGCACCTGGCGAGCAAAGGGATGCCTCGGAGCAAAGAGGTTGGCTTTGAGATTTTCGACAAGCCGGCTTTCGGCATGTCCGATTACGTTCTGCAGTTCAATCGCACGCGCGCGCTCGAAGGCGAACTCGCTCGCGTGATTGCCCGGATTGACGGCATCGAGTCGGCGCAGGTGAAGATTGTAAGCCGTGAAAGCCGCCTTCTGGACGATCCGCAGAAAAAGCCGAGCGCGGCAGTCTTCATCAAACTTCAAGACAACCAAACCATCGATCAACAGACAGCCTTCGCGATTCACGCGACACCGAGGCTCGTTCTGAAAAACTCCTTCCGAAAGTTGAGCAGAACGTCATGAACGTCTCACTAACGTTGCAGTTGAATCTGAGTGTGGCCACGGAAAACCTGACGGAGGCCTTGAAAAAATCGGTGGGGGAAAGAATCACCGAGACGAACCTCTTTGCCGGTTTCACCGCGTTTCTCAGGCAAAGCGGCATTTTTGCCAAAGCGCCAAACACGCTGATCTTTCATGACGACAAGGCGCCAGCGGGAAATTTCAGCGCCTGGGCGCCCACGGTCGAAGAACTGAATGAGATCGATCGTGCCGTTCAGTTCCTCAACGCGAATTCCCCGGCAAGGCCTGGTTCGCCTCTCAGCGCCACACAGCCAAGCACCGAGTCAGCAGAAGCTGCCGCTCGTAATCCCGCGTTTACGCGGGCCGGACCGCCTAAAGGCGGGACTACAAACGCGCCCTCGACACGGCTGCCCGTTGAGATCACCGACTTCATTCAGCAGACGAATTTCATGTCGGGTCTGGAGCGAGAATTGTCGCGACAGATCGCGCAAATGGATGGCGTCGAGGCGGCGAAAGTCATGATTGCTCATCCGGTTGGCGACCTGATACGGCACAACGCCCAAGTTTTCCTCAAACGCCGCGGAGACACGCCGCTCAACGCCAGTACGGTCAATGCCATCCGCTTTCTCGTCGCGAATGCGGTCGAGGGATTGAAAGCGGGCAACGTGGCGGTGGCGGACGACGCCGGGAACATTCTCTCGAACCCGCCTCCCGCGCAAACCCCGCCAGCGTCCCCATCGAAGCAAACCGCCTTGGCGCAGATCAACGACGCGCGCATTCTCATCGAACTGGGCAAACTCGACGAGGCCGAGGCGAAATTGGAAAGCGCGCTGAAGCTGGAACCGGACAACAAACGGGCGCTCTCCTATCTGAGTTTCATCAAGGAAATGCGCCAAGCCACGAAGTCCGAGATACAGACAATCTTCAAGCAAGCGCTGGCGGACTTTGAAAAGGCTCAGCCAGATCCGAACGCGGAGGCTCAGTGGAACCGCTCGCCGAACCAATCGCGCGCTGTCAGCCCGCATCGCCAGGCGATTCTGGACAAACTCGAATCCATCGTCCTGGACGAAGTCACATACGATGGCGTGGCGTTGAGCGATGTCGTCAAAGATTTGAGCCAACGGGCGCGGAAGTTGTCGCCTCCCGGCCTCAATTTCCTCATCAACTCTTTTCTGCTTACTCCTCCGACGGACGCTGGGCCAGGCGTGGTTTACGATCCGGTGACCGGGCAGCCTTCCGCGCGTCCGTCCGCGCCAGATCCCATCGATCTCAACAAGGTGATGATCCGAATCGACCCGCCGCTGCGTAATGTGAAGCGTGAAGCTGCCCCACGTGCTCGACGCCATCACCAAAGTCACGGACAAGCCGCTACAATACGCCATCGAAGATTACGCCGTGGTGATCACGCAACGTGCGCCCGGCCCGCCGCAACTGTTCACGCGGACGTTTCGAGTCGATCCGAGCACGTTCCTCAAGATGATGTGCCAGGCCATGGGAGACTTCGTGGGCGGCGTCGTTGTGCCCACGAATCACAACGAGACGGTGCAGTCATTCTTCCGTCTGGCGGGTGTCGATCTGCCAACGACGACTGGGCAAGGCGGCGGATTTCCTGGAAGTTCGAGTCCGTCGGTGACGCTTCCCTCCCAGGACCTGGCGAATGCGCGAAAGGCCGTTTTCTTCAATGACCGCACCGGAGTTCTGTTCGTGCGCGCCACGCTGGAGGACATCGACATCATCGAGCAAGCGCTACAGGTCCTCAACCACGCGCCGCCGCAAATTCAGATCGATGTGAAGTGGGTCGAGCTATCCGACGCCGATTCCAGGGCGTTGGGATTCGACTGGTTTCTTGGACACAGGTTGCCCGGTTTGACGGCACCGTCGTCAGCGCGTTCGCCGATCAGCGTGGCCGTCGATTACAAGGTCCAGAAAGGGGATACTCTGTTCAAAATTATCGCGGCCTACGACGAGGAATTCGCGAGGCAAGGCCGCGGACGGATTTCGCAAGAACAAGTCAAGGATCTCAACCCCGATTTGGACTCCGATCGCATCCAGGAGGGACAAGTGATTAGAATTCCCGTCCCGGCTCTCATCCAAGGAAGCGAAAACCTGGAGCCCAGAACGAACGCCGCGGTGACGACCGTGACCGGAATTCTGACGGAAGCGCAATTCGCCACGGTGCTCCGTGCGTTGAAGCAGCGAGGCGGCGTGGACATTCTCGCGGCGCCCAAAGTCACCACGCTCAGCGGACGGAAGGCGAAGATCGAAGTCACCCAACCCAAGACGGTCGTGAACGAACTGGCTAAAAGCACCGGAAAGCCGGACGATCCAAAGGCCGGCGTTTATCGCACCGAGGCCGTGTCCGTCGGGCCTTCCGTCGAAATCACACCGCATGTGCTGGCGGACGGACGATCGATCCAGATCGAGATCGACGCCCGCATGGTCGAGTTCCTCGGGTATGATGATCCGGGACCACCCAACGCGGCTTCCGATAGGCAGCCTGCTACCGCGGTTGCTCCGTTGCCGCGCTTCCGCGTCCGCAAGGCGACCGGCACGGCTTCGTTTTGGGACGGCCAAACCGTCGTGATGAGCGGCTTTGTCGCGCGCGAGACCCGCCATCCTCAACGCGAAGTGCCGGTCCTCGGAGACATCCCGTTGCTGGGCCGCTTGTTTCGGAGCGAGTTGCAGTCCCGAACCAACAAGAACCTCATCCTCTTCGTGACGCCGACGATTATTGATCCCGCCGGAAACCGGGTCCATCCGATGGACAAGCCAACGAACTGATTCACGAAGAGCCAGCGCTGAGAAACGGTCGACGAAGTCTTCTCCCTCTCTTCCCGAAAGGAGGAGAGGGCCTGGGGAGAGGAGGTGCGTCCGGTTTCGCTTTTCCAAAGAACCCCTCTCTCCAGCTCTCTCCCCACTCGTTCCTCGCGGGGAGAGAGGGAAGCCAAGCGAATCGCGACTGACCGAGACCTTTAATCGCACCCGACCGCAGCGATCAAAAGATCAGACGATCAAACTGCGTCCGTTCGCGATTTGGCACGCTTGCGATAGAAGAAATAGATGGGAATGCCGACCCCGACCAGGAACGCGCCCAGCGCGGAGTTGATGATTGCGGGTCTGCCGGCAGCCACGGCAGCCTGATAGCTGGTGATGTCGTAGTAAATCGTGAGGATCAGGTAAATGATGGCGAAGAGAACGAAGAGGATGGGCAAATACGGGTAGCCTGGCGCCTTGTAAGGCCGGTGCGCGTTCGGCTCCCGGCGGCGCAGCACAATCACGCCATACGCCGTCGCGGCGTTGAAAAACCAGCTCACGAAAATCAACGTGTCGGTGAGCGTATCGAACGTCCCGCTGAACAGGAGCATAATGCTCCAGAGCGCTTGCACGATCAGCGCGGCGGCGGGCGTGTGAAACCGCGGATGAACGACGCCCAGGACCTTCGGAAAAACATTCCGGTGCGCCATGGAAAAATAGACGCGCGCGCTCGCCAGGATGGTCGCGTTGGCGGCGCCAAACGTGGAGATCATGACTACCAGCGCAATCCATTTGCCGCCGCCCGACACGCATTTCTCGGCGACATCAGCGGCGACGAGTTTGGATTGGGACATGACCTCGTTGGGCAGCACGTAGGCGTAAGCAATGTTCATCGACACATAGATTAGGGTCACGGCCGTCATGCCAAGGACCAGGCTTCGGGGAACGTTGCGGACCGGGTCTCGCACTTCCCCGGCGATGTAGGTCACTTTGTTCCATCCGTCGTAAGCCCAAAAGGCGCCTTGGAGCGCGGCGGCGATGGCGGCCCAGAGCGCCAGGCCTTGCAACTGAACCGCCGGGTTGTCGGACCGCAAGTTCGCCAGGGTGCCGCCGGAGGGCAGGAGAAACGCCGCGAGGAAAAGCACTGCCATGCCGCTGATCTTCGCGATGGTGAAAATATTTTGCACCCAGCCGCCAAATCGTGTCCCGAGGTAATTGATGGCTGTGAGGAGGAGGATCACGCACGTCGCGAGTCCTTTCACGCCGATTTCCTTTAGCGGACTGATGTCGCCGATGAACGGCAAGTGAATCGCGAAAGCCGCGGCCGGGCCGGTGATTTCCGGCAGGCGGACAAATTGCGTCGCGTATTCCGAAAACACATAAGCCAGGGCCGCGATCGATCCCGTTTGCATCACGGCAAATACCGCCCAGCCGTAGAGATAGGCGACAAACGGCCCGTAAAGATTATCGAACTGGGCGTATTGTCCGCCCGTCTCCGGAAGAGTCGCCGAAATCTCCGCGATGCACAGGGCGCCAATGAGCGTGAGCACGCCGGCGAGAATCCAGACGCCCAGGAGAATTTCGGTGGAGCCAACCTGGCCGGCCATCACGCCGGGCTTGCGGAAAATCCCCGAACCGATGACTCCCCCAACCACGATCATGACGGTCGTGAACAAGCTGAGCGAAGGAACCAGGCCGGAACCGCCATGGGGCGCGCGGGATTCTGAATTCGAGTTGTGGGTCGCGGGCATCAGGCGCGGCGGAAGAGTAGTCAGGGGGTCGCAGCGTGGCAAGCCGGAGGGTTCCCTGCGGGTGCGATAAAAACTGTCGGTCAACGAAGTCTTCTCCCTCTCTTCCCGAAGGGAGGAGAGGGCTGGGGAGAGGAGGTCCATTGCTCGGCTCTCATGTTTCCAATAAACCCCTCGCTCCAACTCTCTCCCTCCTCGTTCCTCGCGGGCAGAGAGGGAAGTCAATCCGAGTCGCTGACGGACACTCTTAATCGCATCCGTGCCTCCATGAGTTTTAGCCTGTTCAGAATTGGATAGTTGGCTAAAAGGCTCTTGCTCAAAGCAAGCTCCAGACAGGCTGGAAGCCTGCCCTCCGTTTCATGACGCGAAGAATGATCATCCTGACGGGCGGGATTACGAACCCCGGTCCGGCCAAAACCGCCGTCAATCTGCTCCGCTACAAGCCCCAGGAAGTCGTCGCGATCCTGGACGAGAACAACCGCGGCAAAGCCAGCCGGGAATTGTTCGGACTGGGCGGAATGATTCCGGTCGTGGCTTCGCTGGACCAGGCGCCCGAAGCCAACACCGTCGTGGTTGGCATCGCTCCGACCGGAGGCAAATTGCCCCGGGAAATGAAGGCAACGATCCTGGAGGCGATTCGCCGGAAGTTGACCATTGTCTCGGGTCTGCACGAGTTCCTTTCGTCGGACGCGGAGATCGCCCAAGCCGCTCGCCAACACGGCGCCAGATTGGTGGATGTCCGCAAGAATGAAGAGCGCGACGTGGCGCACCGCCAGGGCCTCCGCGAGCAGTGCCTGCGCATTCACACCGTGGGCCACGATTGCAACGTCGGCAAAATGGTGGTGAGCCTCGAACTCAGCCTGGCGCTCCAGAAAGCGGGCCACGACGCGAAGTTCGTCGCCACGGGCCAAACTGGAATCTTAATCGAAGGGGATGGCTGCCCGATCGACGCCGTGGTGTCAGATTTCGTGAATGGCGCGGCCGAGAAACTCGTTCTCGCGAACCAGCAGCACAGCATTCTGCTGATCGAAGGCCAAGGAAGCCTGGCTCATCCTCGGTATTCGGCCGTCACCCTGGGATTGCTGCACGGGTGCGTGCCGGACGGTTTGATTCTGTGTTACGAGATGGGGCGCGAATTCGTGGCCGGGATGGACACGTGCAAGATTCCACCTCTCTCGACTCTCAAACAACTTTACGAAACCATGGCCAACCTCATGCATCCGTGCCGCGTCATCGGTGTAGCCGTGAATGGCCGAAAATATTCGGACACGGAAGTGGCGCAGGAGTGCGAGAAAGTTCGACGCGAGATGGGCTTGCCCGTTTGCGATGTTCTGCGACATGGCTCAAATGACTTGGTGAAAGCAATCCTGGAATTGAAGAAGCAGCTCGGCAAATCATGAACCTCACAATCCGCCCCGCGAACGAGAGGGACATTCCGTTGGTGCTCTCGTTCATTCGCGAGTTGGCGGAGTTCGAACGGCTGTCCCATGAAGTGGAAGCCACGGAGCAAATCCTCCGCGAATCGCTTTTCGGCCCGCGTCGATGCGCGGAAGTTATCCTTGGATGTGTCGGCGAGGAAGCCGCGGCGTTCGCGGTTTTCTTCCATAACTTCTCGACGTTCCTTGGCCGCCCCGGGCTTTACCTGGAGGACCTTTACGTCAAACCCGCGTATCGCCGGCGCGGGATCGGACAGGCATTGCTGGGTCATCTCGCCCGGCTCGCCAAAGAGCGCGGATGTGGCCGATTCGAGTGGGCGGTCCTGAACTGGAACAAATCCGCGATCCAGTTTTACGAGCGCCTCGGAGCCGTGGGCCTGAAGGACTGGACCATCTACCGCGTCACCGGCGATCGTTTGGAGGAAATAGCGGAGCCGTAAGAAGCTGAGTTCAGTGATGGCAGGATTGGCCACAGTTCGGGAAGTGCACACTTCTCGAACTGTGCACTTGAAAATGGTTCTTTCGGGCCGTGCTTGAATTGCCCTGAACTGAAAGCCGGCAATCCAGTTTTGTTCACGTCATCGCACGACGTCGAAGTCGAACAAAAAAACGCCCGCTACCTCCTAAGTGGTCCATTTCATAAATACGCTCACGTTCGCGGCAAGGGATTTTTCGGCCAGACGAGGCGCGAGCGACGAGCATATCCCGAAGTGGATCTGTAAGGAGCAAGCAACGAAGTCTGGCGAAAAAGAACTGCCGCCCTTCGGGTTGCGCCG
>VHCZ01000229.1 GCA_016871535.1 Verrucomicrobiota bacterium | reverse complement strand
CCGCCGCCCGGAGGGTTTTCGCGCCAAAGGCCGCCTGGCTTCGTTGCTCCTCAGTCGAAGATCCAGGGAGGATATTCTCCTTCGTTGCGCCTCGCCATCCGGCCTTTGGCGCGAAAACAGGACCCCGCGGAATTTTCGGACACGCTCTTAGCTTCCAGAGATCGACGTGGCCGGAGCCTTGCTGATTCTGGCGATCGCACTCAACCAGCGTGAACTGGCCGTCCGGAAAAATCCCTTCTGGCTCGTCGTATTGCCTGGGGGCGTTCGAGTAGTTGATCACCTTTTTCGTGGCAAGATCGACGCCGCAAACGTCCGTCCCCTGATGTGCGTAGGCGGAGAACGTCAGCTCGCGTTCCTCTGGCGGACGGAAATTCTGCGTCTCCATCGTGCATTTGAAAGGCAGGTCACGGCTGTCGAGAATCAACCGCTGATTCGCCAGCTTCGGCGCGCCGTTTTCATAAACAAGGTCCGCCTCGTGCATCTGCGAGACGCCTGCGGGCAGTTTGTCTGGATATTGCGCGCTCACGTGCGTCCAGGCGATGTGCAGGCGTTTGCGCGAGACCGCAGGGCCTTCGCTGCATTTGGTGCCGAGCGGCACGGGCGGCTTGGTCAGGCTCTTGTCCAGGACGTAAAGATAGGATTGCACGCGGCTGGGATGCGGGTTCTTCGGATCGAACGCTTCCGGACCGGACAGCAAGATGTCGCCGTTGGCCAGGTAAAGCGCGCGCGTGTAGCCGAGGTGAGGATAGTGATGGGTGACGGGGCGAACGACTCGTGTCGCCAGATCGATTTCGTAGGCATCGCCGTAGGTCTTTTCGACAAAGAGAATCTTCTTTCCGTCGTGGGACCAGTCCGCGCGCTCGCCGAACCACGTCAGGCGGGTGATGTGCGGCGGCAATTCGTCGGTGGGACTTTTGCCGGCCTTAGTGGAACTCTGGGCCGGCGCTGCCGGCGCGACCGTTGCTGCGAAAAAACTCGTAAAGAACACTGCCGCAGTTGCTCGATAGTTCCATCCGGCGCGGACTAACGAGGGCAAAGAATTTGTATTCATAAAGGAAGGTGTCGGTTCGTTTCGTTAACCGGGAAAACTCACGCCTTGTCGAGCTTAATTTGGCGTTCAGTTCTTGGTTTCCTCCCAAGAAGATCACTGAAAAGCCGCTGCCTCCGCTATGCTGAAACTGCGGCCCAGAACACCGCAGGAGATTAAGCCGGTCCTCCGGGCCCTTGAAGAGGCCGGCATCGTGCTGGTCGGCGGTTGCTTCAGAAAACTCTTTTTCCACCTCGGAAGCTGAACTATATTCCGGGCGATGACGCCGGCGCCGGATCAGAGCGATGCTCGCGAGCTGGAACCGAAAGCGGTTCCGGTCGCATCCGCCCGCTGGCTTGCGTCCGCCGCATTGAGTTTCCTGCTCGACCGGCGGCAGGGTTTACAGAAGGCAACGAAGCGAAATGTTATTCGACAGCTTTCGTCGGTCGGCGCGGCCATCGCGCTCCTGGTTTTGGCGGACGCGCGCGCTGCTGAGATTTCCTTCCGGAACGATGTGGTGGCGGTTCTGTCCAAGGCGGGCTGCAACGCGGGCGCGTGCCACGGCAACGCCAATGGCAAAGCGGGATTCAAACTCTCCCTGCGCGGCGAGGATCCGGAGTGGGACTTCCACGCGCTCACTCGCGATCAATTTGGCCGGCGCGTGAACGCTTCGGCCCCTGACCAGAGCCTGGTTCTGCTCAAACCCGCCACTGCGATTTCTCACGAAGGCGGCAAGCGGTTCGGCAAAGAATCATGGGAATATCAAACGCTTCGCGACTGGATTGCGGGCGGCGCGCGCCCCGATGCGGCGGACACTCCCAGGCTGCGGAAGATTGAGGTCACGCCAACGGAAGAGATTCTGCTCGACCTGGCGGAGACCGTGCCGTTGCGCGTCCAGGCAACTTTTTCCGATGGCTCCAGACGGGACGTCACTCGGATTGCGGTTTATGAGCCGAGCAACAGCCTGGCCAGAATTTCCCCGGACGGACTCGTGGAACGCCAGGGATTCGGCGAAGTCACCGTTCTGGTCCGTTATCTCCAATGTCAGGTCCCGGTCCGTCTGGCGTTCGTGCCCGCGCGAGCGGGCTTCATCTGGCGAAATCCTTCCGCGAAGAATTACATCGACGAACACGGGTTCGCGAAGTTGCGCCAGTTGCGGATGAACCCTTCCGAGTTATGCGGCGATGAAGTGTTTGTCCGGCGCGCTTATCTGGATTTGCTGGGGATTCTGCCGGCGGCAGAGGAAGCGCGTGCGTTTGTTCGGAGTCAAGGCGCCGACAAGCGGGCGAAGCTGATCGACGAATTGCTGCAACGGACGGAGTTCGCGGATTTCTGGGCGTTGAAATGGTCGGATCTGCTCCGCAACGAGGAACGGGCGCTGGATCAGAAGGGCGTGCAGAACTTCCATCGCTGGATTCGGCAGAGCATTGCCGAGGGCAAGCCGATGAACCAGTTCGTCCGGGAATTGATCGCCACGCGTGGCAGCACCTACGCCAGTCCCGCCGCGAATTACTACCGGGCAAACCGCGACCCCGTGAGCCGGGCCGAAGCGACGGCGCAGGTGTTCTTGGGCACGCGGCTGCAATGCGCCCAGTGCCACAACCATCCGTTCGATCGCTGGACTCAGGATGATTACTACAACTGGACGGCGCTGTTCTCGCGCGTCCAATACAAGGTTCTGGAGAACCGCCGCCAGGACAGCAACGACTCGCACGAATTCAAAGGCGAGCAAATCGTGTTCGTCGCGCGCAAAGGCGAAGTGAAAAACCCGCGCACCGGCAAACCCGCCTCTCCGCACATGCTGGGAACCACGACGCACGAACCAGATTACGTTTCACGTTTGACGAATTACGACCCGGGCTCCGACGCCTTGGACGAACTGGCCGCCTGGATGACTGCCCCGGAGAATCCGTTTTTCGCCCGCGCCCAGGTCAACCGCATCTGGTTTCATTTGATGGGCCGGGGCATCGTCGATCCGATCGATGATTTTCGCGCCACCAACCCCGCTTCGCACGCGGAATTGCTGGAGGCGCTGGCCAGGGATTTCATCGCGCATGATTTCGATCTGCGCCACGTCATCCGGCTGATCATGAACTCGCGCACTTACCAGTTGTCGAGCGAACCGAACGAAACCAACCGCGAGGACGAAATGAATTATTCGCGCGCGCTCGTGCGGCGGCTGAGCGCGGAACAGATGATGGATTGCCAGACTCAGGTGGCGGGCGTGCCTTCGAAGTTTCAGGGTTATCCCGCGGGAATGCGCGCGGCGGAATTGCCCGGCGCGCGGCCTGAACGGGTGCGCGGACAGCGCGGAGGGCCGAAAGGGAACGACCAGTTCCTGATCGTCTTCGGGAAGCCTCAGAGGCTGCTGACCTGCGAGTGCGAGCGTTCCACCGAGACGACCATGAGCCAGGCTTTCCAGATGATCAGCGGTCCGACGGTGAATGATCTGCTGACGAACAGCGAGAACCGGCTGACTGCGCTGCTGGCTTCGGGCAAATCCGATGCAGAAATGATCGACGAGCTTTATTGGACGGCCCTGACGCGGGCGCCCGGCGCGACGGAGTTAGAGAGGGCGCAGAAGCACCTGGACGCCGCAAAGGACCGGCGCGCGGCGTTGGAGGATTTGTTGTGGGGTTTGCTGAACGCGAAAGAGTTTGTGTTGAGAAAGTGATAACAGCCTATGAGTAAGCCAATTCACTCCTTCGCCTGCCCCGGATTCCACGCCTCGCGCCTTTCCCGCCGGCACGCCTTGAAAGTCGGCGGACTTGGCATGCTCGGCTTGACGATGCCGGGCTTGCTGCGTGCGGAAGCGATGAAGAAAGGGCCGCCGGCGCGCGCCAAGTCCGTCATCTTCCTGTACCAGTTCGGCGGGCCGAGCCATCTGGAAACCTTCGATATGAAACCGGAGGCGCCCGAAGGCATTCGCGGGCTGCACAAGCCGATGGCGAGCAACGTGCCGGGCATCCAGGTCGCCGAGCGCCTGCCGCGCATGGCCAAGGTCATGGACAAAGTGACGCTGATCCGCAGCATGCACCACACGATGAAGAACCACAATTCGGCGTCGTATTACGCGCTGACGGGCCACGCGCCGCCGGTGGATGACATTCGCTTGAAGGATTCCATCGAGTTGTTTCCCGCGTACGGTTCGGTGGTGGATCAGCTCGCCCCGGTCAGTGGAGCGGTGCCCACGTTTGTCGCTTATCCCTACGTGATCCGGGATGGATCGGTGACGCCGGGCCAGCACGCCAGCTTTTTGGGCAAAGTTCACGATCCGTTCTTGTTCACTCAGGATCCGAACAGCCCGGACTTCAGCCTGCCGGAATTGACCTTGCCAGCGAACCTGAGCTACGAGCGCCTGGCGCAACGGCGCGAACTCCAGAAGGTCATCGACGCGCAATCGAGATTGCTGGAGTACTCGGCGACGGCCCAGGGGCTCGATGACTATTATCAGAAAGCGCTGGCGATGCTGCACTCCACGAAGCTGCGTGAGGCGTTCAATTTGTCCGCGGAACCCGATAAAGTGCGGGACGGCTACGGCCGGCACACCTACGGGCAAAGCTGTCTGCTGGCGCGGCGGTTGGTGGAAGCAGGCGTGAAGTTCGTCACGGTTTATTTTTCCGACAGCATCGGCGGCCAGAGCACGACCAATGGCGGATGGGACACGCACGGCTTCAACAACACGCGGATGTTCCCGATTATCGAGAAGCGGCACTTGCCGATCACGGATCAAACGCTGCCGACGCTGCTGGAGGATTTGGACCAGCGCGGGCTGCTCGATTCGACGCTCGTGCTGTGGGTAGGCGAGTTCGGCCGCACGCCCAAGGTCAATGCCAACATCAGCCGCGATCACTGGCCGCAGTGTTACACCGCGCTGCTGGCGGGAGGGGGCGTGAAGCGCGGCTTCGTGTACGGCGCGTCGGACAAACACGGCGCGTATCCGGCGGAGAATCTGGTGCGCCCGGATGATCTGTCGGCGACCGTGTTTTACCTGCTCGGCATCGACCCGCACACCGAAGTGCGCGCCGTGGGCAATCGGCCCGTGCACATTTCCGAAGGCAACCCGGTCATGGGCGTGCTTGCGTGAGGAAGTTGCTCGCAGCGCAGATTTTCAATCATGCCAGCGCTTTGCCCTGCGACATGAGATCAACAGCCAAACTGAAGGGCAGTTCTTGCCTGGCTTTCACCTTACCCGAATTGCTCGTGGCGATCGCAATCCTTGGAGTTTTGGCGTCGCTGCTATTGCCAGCGCTATCAGGAGCTAAAGGCAGCGCGTACTTCGTGAAATGCAAGTCCAACACCAGGAAACTGGGACTCGCCCTACGAATGTATGTTGACGACAAAGGCTTTTACCCAAGGACGGAACCCGGAGGCCCTTGGCGGCATTGGTCCAAATCTGTTAATGGTTACTTGGATCAGCCGGTCGTGAACCGCAGGTGGACTGACAATAGAGAGTTTGTAATTTGGCCCCCGAGCGTGTTCGTCTGCCCGTCTGACACGCGCCGGAAGTGGCACGGTTCCGGCGGCAGTTATGGCTACAACTCTTCGGGAATTAGTTTGAACGGGACTGTGGGCAATGGGAACAGGGATGCAGAAAGAGCGCCCACCGGGTTAGGTGGGGCTGGGGTCTATAGGGCAAAATTAGGTCCATTGTTTCCGAATCCAGTTTCTGAATCCTTCGTGATCTCCCCAGGGGAGATGATTGCCTTTGGCGACGCGTACGAATTCGGGCAGCGCTCTCCTATTAATTTGAAGCGAGACCTCTATGACACGCTAGGGTACATCGTACGCGAAGGCGGGGTTGGGGATCTTACCGGAAGTTTGGCTGCGATATCTAGCGATGAAGGCGGCCGACCGACTGGGTGGAAGCGTCATCGCAGGCGCTTGAGCGTAGTCTTTTGCGACGGGCATGTCGAGGGCCTGAAGGTCCAGACTTTGTTCTTCAGCAAACAGGATAAGGACCTGCGACTTTGGAACGTCGATAATCAGCCCCATAGCGAAGTGCTGCGCTACACAAAGTGAAGATGGGACAAACACAATTTCGACCAATAGAATCAATACCTTGGATGCTGCTTCGCAGAACTGCATTCCGCGCGCTTCCGACAGATTTGCAGTCAGCAAGATTTGCCGGTCCGGTGCCGATTCCAAATCGGCGATACGGCAGGTTGAAAACCTGCGCTACTGGAGTGCGCGCTTGGCGCGCCTTGGTGCTTTGGGGGATCACCGCAACCAGCCTCGCCGCCCAAAGCCCCAGCCTCACGCACACGATCCCGTCCGCCGTCGCGCCCGGCAAGACCACGGCGTTGACGCTCGTGGGAGATAACCTGGCCGGCGCAACCGAGATTTGGACAAGTTTCCGCGCGCACACCGCGATCGTCTCGGCGAGCGACGCAAGCGGCAGCAGCTCGCGGCTGATCTGCGACGTTTCCGTCTCCGAGGATGTCCCGCGTGGGATCGGTGCCATCCGTGTGGCGACCACGAACGGCATCTCCAATTTGTTGTTAGTATCCATCGACGATCTTTCCACCCTCTCGAAATGCGGCACGAACAAGACGGTTCAAGGAGCGCAGTTGTTGTCGTTGCCGATCGCGGTCGATGGCGCAGCGGAAGAACTCGGTTTTGATTACTACCAGTTTGACGCAGCGGCGGGACAGCGCGTTAACGTCGATATCGTCGCGCACCGCCTGGGGAGCGCGCTGGACCCGGTGGTGCGCCTGCTCGATGCGAACGGCCGGGAACTGGCGTATTGCGACGATGATCCGGGAGCTTATGCCGACGCGCGCGTCACGCATCGCTTCACCGCGGCTGGAAAATGCGTGATCGAAGTTCGGGACATTCGTTACCAGGGCGGGAGCAAGCATCGCTACCGGCTGCGCGTGGGCGACTTTTCGCAAGTCCCGCTCCGGTTGCTGCCGATCAACGAACCGGGCTTCCGACCAGCCAGCCTCAGCCCGCTGGTTGAGCGCGCGGAAGTGGAGCCGAACGACACGCCGGCCACGGCGCTGCCGATTTCCGCGCCGGTCGTCATTGCCGGCACTTTCGCGCAGAACCGTGATCGCGACTTTTACGAATTTGAAGTTCAAAAGGGACAGCGCCTCGTCTTCGCGGGGCGAACCCGCAGCCTCGGCTCGCCGTGCGATCTCTATCTGGAACTGCGGAAGGCGGACGATTCTCTGGTGGCAGAGGCGAATGTCACGGGCGCAGACGAAGGAGCGATCACGAACCGCTTCAACGAGGCCGGCACTTACCGTCTGCTCGTGGAAGAGCTGAATCGACAGGGCGGGCCAGACTTCAAGTATCGCCTGGAGATCCGGCCGCATCCGCCGGGCTTTGCCTTGAGCGTGGAGACGGACAAGTTCGAGGCCTCAGCGGGCGGCACGTTCGACGTGAAAGTGGAGTGCGCACGCCGCGAGTACGACGGTCCGATCACGCTCTCGGTGTTGGGCGGCGGCAGCGGATTGGCGCTCAGCGACAGCGTCATTCCCGCGAAAACCAACTCCGTTCAAATGAAGCTCGCACTGCCGCCGGACCTTCCCGCAGGCCGCATCCTGCATTTCGTCTTGGTGGGCCGCGCGCAAACGGGTGAGTCAAGCTACGAAACGCAAGCCACGACGATGCCCGCGATCCGGAAGCTCTTCCCGCAAATGCTCTACCCGCCGCTCGAATTGGACGGCTTGGTCGCGTTGGGAATCAAACCGGGACAGAAGGCTGAATCGACCGCAGCTTCAGCAGGCGCTCAGAAGTAGGCCAAGAGCGCAGATTCTTGGACCACGGATTTCACGGATGTAAAAGCTGTGTTATCCGTGTTATCCGTGCAATCCGTGGCGATTCGCCACCCATTCGATCAACTTCGCCGTTGAATCTTGCGCAGCAGATGCTGCACAATTTGCGCGCATGAATCCCGATGGCGCCCCGACCAAACCGTTTACCCTCACCGAATGGCTCATCCTCACCGTCGCAGCCATTGGTTTTCTGTTCGACACCTACGAACTGCTGCTCCTGCCGCTGATCGCCGCGCCAGCCATCGCGGAGATTCTCCAGGTGCCGGCCAACAATCCGCTCGTCACGGATTGGGTGGGCCGCCTGCTCTGGATCGCGGCGCTGTGCGGGGGCGTGTTCGGCTTGATCGGCGGGTGGCTCACGGACCGGATCGGACGCAAGACCATGCTGGCCGTGAGCATTGCGATTTACTCGTTGTCGCCGGTGGCTGCGGCCTTCACCACGACGCTGGGCTGGTTTGTCTTCTTCCGCTGCGCGACGTTCGTCGGTGTGTGTCTGGAATTCGTGGCCGCAATTACGTGGCTGGCTGAATTATTTCCGGACAAGGGACGCAGGGAAAAGGTGCTCGGCTGGACGCAGGCGTTCGCGTCGGTGGGCGGAATCTTCGTCACGGTGGTCAATGGCTGGATTCTGAAACACGCGGCCACGCTGCCGGCTTTGCCGTTGCCGCAACCTTTCGACGCCCACGCGGACTGGCGCTACACGCTGATGACGGGTTTGCTGCCGGCGATTCCCATCGCGCTGCTGCTCCCGTTTGTGCCGGAGTCCCGGGTTTGGCAGGAGAAACGCCGCGCCGGGACGTTGCGGCGGTCCAGCTTCGCCGAGCTTTTCTCACCGGAACTGCGGCGCACGACGCTCGTCACAGCGGCCCTCTCCGCCTGTGCTTACGGGATCGCGTTTGGAGCGCTGCAACTCACGCCGACGCGGATCATGCCCGGCATCGCCGATCTGGCGGAGCCACAGAAAATTCTTCGCCCGCTCCAGGCGGAAGCCGCGCAATTGAACAAACAATTCGACGATCTCAAGCCTCGCTTCGAGCAGGCCTGCGCGGAAGTGGCTGGGCTTCGAGAGCTTTCCGGCCAGCGCGGCAAAGCCCGCCGCGAACTGCGAGCCACCGGCCGGGCGCTCCAGACGCCGGACATTTCCGAGGCCCAAAAGGCCGCGCTGCAAACCACGCTCGCCGGCCTCACGAACCAAATCGCCGCGCTGGACGGGGAACTGGACAAGCTCACGGCTTCCGCTCCCGAAGCCAAGAAAGCCGTGCTGGAGCGCGAAAAGATTCTCGGACAATTGGGCGCGAACCGAGAGAAACAGGCGGGGCCCGACAACATCGTGAAGACGCGCGGCAAAGACGTCCAGCTCTGGCAGGAGATCGGCGGATTGCTGGGACGAATCGCGTTGGCCGCGCTCCTCGCGCTGGCCATCAGCAAAGGAATGTTGCTGCGCCTCTTTCAAGTTCCTGGACTGATCGTGCTGCCGCTAACTTATTACTGGCTGTTCCGCGATCAGCCCGCGCTCTTTCATTGGGGCGTGGCCATCTGCGGATTCCTGACCGTGGCGCAGTTCAGTTATTTTGGCGAATACCTGCCGAAGGTGTTTCCGCTCCACTTGCGCGGCACCGGCGGCAGCTTTGCCACCAATGTGGGCGGACGGATGCTCGGCACCTCGGCCGCGTTCGTGACCACGAATCTCGTCGCGCCGATGCTGGGCGGGCGATCGCCCGCGCACGTGGCCACGGCCGCGGCCATCGTGGGCACGAGCATGTTTTTGATCGGCCTGGGGTTGAGTTTTCTGCTTCCGGAACCGAAAGCAGAGAAATCGTCCGAGTAATGGGATAGGGGTAGGGATGACACACGAGCGTCACCCCTCCCTCCGAACCGGACGGGCGGATTTCCCGCATCCGGCTCTCCGGTTGATGGGGTCTCGACGAGAGAGAGCGCACCTTTCGTGCGGTCTCCAAGGCCGCCTTCCGTTCAACAGTCTCAACCAA
>VHCZ01000228.1 GCA_016871535.1 Verrucomicrobiota bacterium | reverse complement strand
GGCGAAAAGCTTGACTCATTTCGGACAGTTTTTTATGGCTAAGCCCAGACCGTCGCTTCGCTCCGACCACTGTCCGAGTTCGATTGGAATAGGTGTCCGACAATTATCGGAATCAGTGTCCGCTTTCGCCGGAATCCGCACAGCCGCAACCCGTGCTGCACGCTTCGGCCGGGGCAGCGATTTCACCGGGCTTGACCTCGGGGAAATCCACCACCGTGCGTGCGACGTGGTTCACGTAGTTGGTGAAAATGTTCACCGCGACGTTCGCGACGTTCGCGACGATCTCGCCGTCCATCAGACCGGCGGCGCGGGCGGACTTGAGCGCGCTGTCGCTGATTTCGCCGCGTTGCACGAGGATGCTCAACGCGAGCTTCAGAATCGCATCGGTCTTGTCCGACGCGGCATTCGTCTGGCGCGCGGCGGCGATGTCCTGTTCGGACAGGCCGACCTTCCCGTCGATGAACGTGTGCGCGCTCAGGCAGTAGCTGCACAGATTTCCCTCGGCGACCGCGAGGGCGATTTGCTCGCGCACCCTGGCGTTGAGCGCGCCACCGCCAGCGCGCCGGAGAAGTTGAGGTAGCCTTCGAGTGCGGCAGGCGAGTTGCCGAGCACGCGGAAGAGGTTCGGTACGATGCCGAGTTTGGCTTGGACGCCGTCGAAGAGTTGCTTGGTCTTGCCTGTCGCGGTGGCCGGGTCGAGTTGAGTGATGCGGTTCATGATCGTTCTTTCGGTTTCGCTTTTGTTTCGTTTGTTCATGCCGCAATTCGCGGCGCTGCCAACTCCTATCACTGGAATCGTGCCAGGTGAGGGATTTCTCCAAAACCCCTTCAAACACTGGGTAATTCAGGAAATACTGAAAGACAGCCCTGCTACGACACTTCGTAATTTACGAATTGTCGTAATACCAAATGACGCTTATTCGTAATGCAGAAGTTCTGCGCGCGTCTCGCCGAAAACGACGAGGCGGCAAACTCTGCCCACGGAATTCCCTCTTGCCATTGCCAGCGGGTGTGGTAGTAAATTAACCACAACGAAACCAAGACTATGTTCGGCGAATTTATAAAACAAATCCGGGCAAAACAACGTCTCGGCCTACGGGAGTTCTGCCTGGAACACGGGCACGACCCCAGCAACTGGAGCAAGATTGAACGCGAAGTGCTCTCGCCACCGCGCGACGAGGAAACCCTCCGCACCTGGGCCAAGCAACTCGGCCTCAAACAAGGCTCGGACGACTGGCTAAAGTTCTTCGACTATGCCGCCGTGGATGCCGGGCGCATCCCGGATTACGTGCTCAAGGATGAGGAGCTGGTTGAGAAGCTACCTGCTTTCTTTCGCACTCTCTCCGGTAACAAACCGACCGACGAGGAACTGGAAAACCTCATCAAACTGCTGCGCGAACGCTGAACCACCGGGCAACCATGGACGCGCAGCGATTCAAAGCTCCTTATCTCCGACGCACCGATATTTGGAGACAGGCGGACGAACTGCGCCAACGCCTGTTACCCCAAGGCACGCTCCCTGTCCCCGTACTCGATCCTGTAGAATTCGATCTCGGATTGGAACTCGTGCCCAAAGCGAGCCTTCGACGCGCCGGCGATATTGACGCCCTGTTGCTGGGCGACCTCAAAACCATTGTGGTGGACCGCGACGCGTTCATGGACCCGCGGGCAGAGAA
The DNA here is from genome assembly GCA_016871535.1 of Verrucomicrobiota bacterium. Classification (NCBI taxonomy): domain Bacteria; kingdom Pseudomonadati; phylum Verrucomicrobiota; species Verrucomicrobiota bacterium. The sequence continues at coordinate 8,143 of VHCZ01000228.1, read as the reverse complement.
CCGGCTGCGCTTTTCCGTCACGCACGAGATTGGTCACTTGATTTTGCACGGCGAACTCTATCGCAACCTGCGCCACGCGAATGCGGAGGGATGGCGGGAATTCATCAAAAACATCCCGGAGCGGGAATACAGTTGGCTGGAAAGCCACGCCTACGAATTTGCCGGGCGATTTCTCGTCCCGCCTGTAACGTTGCGAGAATCCCTCAAAACCGCCGTTGAAACCGCGCGTACGGCTGGATTCACGGAATGGGATGCCAGTGGCGAAACCGCCCTCGGTTTCATTGCCAACCACATCTGCCGGCAATTCGGGGTGTCCGCCGAAGTCATCGCCCGCCGCCTGCGCATCGAGGAATTCTGGCCACCCAAATGAAGCGATGAACCACTGCACGTCCACTTACGAATCCGCGCAAGCCGCCGGCTATTCGGACTGGCTGGCTGCCGACGAAGCCGCGCTCGACTACCTCGCCACGCGCATTGCGCCGAAGTTCGGCGTCTCGTGCCGCCGCGAAATCAAATGCGCTGAAAGCGCTACGGAAATTAGCCCAGGGTTGGTGCGCCGGTGGCCGTGCGCTAGCACCTACCCTGGGTTCACGTCCCACAAAATAATTCTCCCTCTCCTCGCCGAACGAGGAGAGGGCCGGGGTGAGGAGTCGAAATGGGGTCGAGGTCGCGTGCCGCCCTTGTCACACGATGGCTTTCCGCATAGCATCCGGCCATCCCTATGGGTGACACAGCAATCGCTGAGGCCGAAGTGGAAATCGCCGCTGAACTCGTCCACGAACTCGATGCCGACGGCAAACAACTCCGCGTCGTCAAGCTCACCGACTACACCGCAGAGAAAGTGCGGACACTCTGCGCCAGCCCGGACGAATTGCGCGCCCGCTGGGCCGATGCCGGCCAGCGCGCCGACATCATCCACCAACTCGCTGACCGCGGCATTGATGTTGCGACCGTCGCCGCGCAGGCGGGGCAACCGGACGCCGACCCGTTCGACCTGCTGTGCCATCTCGCCTTCAACGCGCCCGTGCTCACCCGCCGCCAGCGCGCCGACCGCGTGAAACGGCAGCAAGCCGCCTTCTTCCATTATTACCAGCCGGAGGCGCAGGAGATCCTGAACGAGTTACTCGAAAAATATGCGGCCGACGGGGAATTACAGTTCGTCCTGCCGGATATTTTGAAACTGCCGCCGATCTCGCAACATGGCTCAGTCGGTGAAATCGTGAGCGTGTTCGGTGGCCCGGACGAATTGCGGACGGCTGTGAACCGGCTGCAAGCCCTGCTTTACACCGAACGAGAACTTCAGCATTCATCATTCAGCCTTCAGCCTTTCCGGCTCTGCTCCCGCCCATTTCCCAGCACGACAACGTGAACGAAATCATCGGCAAATTCGGCGGCGCAGACCAACTCCGCGACGCGCGCACTGAACTCGCCTGCTGCAATTGAGAAGGCAACTATGAACGAACAAGAAATCGCGCAACTGGTTGATGAAATTGACAACGCTGGCCCTGAACAACTCTGGTGGGACAGCGATTTATTCAACCGCGCCGCTCGTGTCCGAGATGTTCGCGTGGTTCGGGCGTTGGCTTTGTGCCAGCACAGCCTTTCCAACAAGGAAGCATTCTCCGCACACGTCGTCAGGAACGCACTCAAGACGATTGACGCGCCGGATTTTGCGTTGTCGTGGAGCATCGTTGATGCGGAGAAGGACGCAGGGCAGTTAATACAGCGACTCGAAGATTTCTATTACGCGCCGTGGGCAGTCGCCTTTGTTCTCGGTGAGATTGGTGGAATTGGAGCGTTGCGCGGTGTAGCCGCCCGTCTAGGTCAGGAGCATTCCGCACGGCACTACATGATTGTCCGGATTCTGTCTCACTTGCTCGTTCGCTACCTCAAAATCCAGTCTCCCAAACCTGTCACGATGACCATGATTGATTTGAAAACGGGAGAGATGACGAAGGGTATCGCCGCCGGAGAAAGCTCGCCACAGCATCAGATGGAAATGCGTCGTCGGACAGAGGCTGACCAGCTTTTCATGCCGCTTGAACCATCGTTGGCGCAGAGCATCAAGACGCGGTTGGCTGGTATTCCAGACAAGCTGCTTAACTGCTCACGAGATCAATTTGACGCGCTGCTCGACAGAGTTCCAAAGCGATATGCCTGACGCAGAAAACATTTTCAAAACTGGTGATGTCATTGGAGGCGAATACGAAGTTTTGGGCACGCTTGGCAAGGGTGGCTTCGGCATCGTTTTTTTGGTGAGAGACCAGCAAACCCGTCACGGCTACGCGTTGAAGACTTTCCGCGATGAGTTTTTGGCGGACGCTGGCGCACGAGATTCGTTTCAGAAGGAAGCGCTCGTTTGGATAAATCTGGGAGAACACCCTTTCATTTTGGAGGCGCAGTGGGTCAAGGCGTTTTCCGGGCGGCTGTTTGTCGCTATGGATTATGTTCAGCCCGACGCCAGTGGGCGCGTCAGCTTGTTCGACTATCTTCAGTGGCGCGAGCCGATTCCGCCGGAGCAGGTCACGCGCCGAATGGGCAATTCAGTTCTGCCTGGGAATGGAGCACGCCAATGCTCGTGGCGTGAATTGTCACCGGGACATCAAGCCGGCCAACATCCTCATCTCGGAACAAGTCCTGAAGATTAGCGACTTTGGCCTTTCGGCGGCAGCGGCCAAGGGCGCTGCTGCGCTCAACGCTTCTTTGGTCGCTGGCAGTCAATCGGGCTGTTTTGGCTTCAGTGTGCTGCGGTCGGATGGAAACGTGCGCTGCGGCACGCCGGGATATATGCCGCCGGAAGTTTATCGTGGCGAACCTGCTGACGTGCGGAGCGACATTTACAGTTTCGGTTTGGTTCTCTGGCAAATGGCGACGCACAGTCCGTCACCTCCGTTTGTCGGTTCGTTTCGCGGCGACATCGAGGCTTACATGCGTGAGGCATACGACCGCCAAATGTCTGGACGCATCCCGCCTGTTGCTAGACCGTTTCGTGATGTCGTTGAACGCTGCTTGAATCCGAAGCCATCGAAGCGGTATTCAGATTTTGGCGAACTGCGTCGCGCGCTCGAACCAATCTTTCAGAATCTGACCGGAAAAGACTTCGTTGTTCCGTCCGCCGACGAACAAACGGCAAGATTCTGGAACAACAAGGGCATGTCTCTATCTGCCTTGGGACGGCGCGAGGAAGCGATTATCTGTTACGACAAAGCATTGGCCATTGACGCCGGAGAAGCCAAGATTTGGAGCAACAAGGGATTCGATCTTCAAGAGTTGGGGCGGCACGGTGAGGCGTTGGAGTGTTACGACAAAGCATTGACCATCGCGCCGCAACTCGATGGGGTGTGGAGCAACAAAGGCAGTTGCCTTGATGCGATGGGGCGGTTTGAGGAGGCGCTTGTTTGTTATGACAACGCCTTGGTCACTGATTTCCGAAATGGCAAGACTTGGAACAACAAGGGCAGAGTCCTCGGTTCTCTTGGGCGAAGTCGCGAAGCGATTGGCTGTTATCAAGAAGCACTTGCCGTTGACCCGCGCTACGCCGAGGCGTGGAACAATCTTGGCGCTTGCCTCAACACGCTCGGCAAGCACAAAGAAGCGCTGGCTTGTTACGAAAAGGCACTGGCGATTGATCCGCAATACAGCCACGCATGGTTCAACAACGGCATTGCTCTCGCCGCTCTCGGTCAACGCAAAGATGCGCTTGCATCTTACGACAAGGCCTTGGCAATTGACCCGCGTGACGCGGTTACTTGGTTCAACAAAGGGAACTCATTTGATGCGCTGGGGCGGAACGACGAAGCGATTGCTTGTTACGAAAAGGCGTTATCCATTAACCGACGATACCACGAGGCATGGAACAACAAGGGGGGCACGCTCCTTGCCCTTGGCCAATTAGAGGCGGCGGTTGTTTGTTTCGACAACGCGCTCGCCATTGATCCACACGACGCGACACGCTGGTTCAACAAGGCATACGCAGAGGATGAACTTGGAAGGTCTGCTGCGGCAGTAAAAAGCTACCGCCGGTTTCTTGATTTGGCGTCACCTCAACATACTGCACAGATTGCCCATGCCCGCGAGCGAATCGTGCGTCTGGAAGGAAGCACTTGATTATGAAAGTTGCAGTTTGCGATCCCGAGTCCTTTTATCCTCTCAGGAGTCTGGTGTCAGGCCCACTCGACACGCTGCGCGATCTCGCGGCCATTGAACGGTTCATTCGCACGGTGTTGCTTCACGACGAAATCGTCATGGAGTTGACGCCGTGGCCGTATGATCCCGAAACAGATTTCGAGTTCACCGAAGAGGAAAGGCGAGCCGGTAGGCGCAACGTAATAACAGCCATTGGGCCTGTGCTGACGGGTTTTGACTTTTTCACAGAGCAGAACGCCCGGTCACCCGTGCCAGAAATGGAATTGACGCCTTCTCTGCTTGAAGTCGCCTCTAATTTTGCGAATGCGGAAAAGGGCAATATCTATTTCGATACGCACGTAGAATATCTCAAGCGCGTTTTGGGTGTCTGCCGGCAAGGAGGCAGTGCATTGCTGGTAGGCGAATTCGGACAGACAGCAATAACCGCGACGCAGAAATATCCTGAACTCCTGTTTGAGAACCTCGATAAGGAGTGGCAGGACTACGCGACAACCATTCCACGAGATGGTTTGGGCTTGCACGTTCCGCCGATGCTTGGCGTTGTGCTTTCCAGATGCGCCCGGCGAGATGCGATTCCAGTCGTCATCCGAGAACTCCGTGCCGAGTGGGCTGACGCACGGAAGAAAGTGTGGCAGCGACTGGATGCGTTGCAAACCTGCCGAACCGTCGGCGAGGCGGTCAAGATCAAGCACGAGCTTGCTGAAGCGTCTCGCCTGTTCTCGCCACAGGAATCCAAATTCGACTCAACGCCAGTCCGAGTGCTTTGGGAAATTCTGGCTGCTCCCGCTTCCGGAGCGCTGGTCGCACAATTGTCCGGCGGCGATCCACTCAAAGGCGCGGTGACAAACACAATCACGCAAGTTGCCCGTTCAGTGCCCGGCTTTGTCCAAGAATTCGGGCGGGTGGTCTTTGGACGCGGAGCTTTTGACCTTGCCAACAAAGTCCGGCGTGAAGTTGCGCAAGTTGAATTCGATGCGCTTCGCCGGATTCTGTCGGATACCGAGCGGCGCAAACTTGGCTTGAGTTGATGGGTTATGGTCGCATTCATCAACAACGAAGAAGCGACGTTGCCCAACGGCAAGAAGGGCGCAGGGTTGTTCGCCTATCTCCGCAAGTTGACCAGTTCCGACATCGCCAGCGCGGCCAGCAGCGCCCGCGACACCGTCGCCACCGTGTTCAAGGGCGTGGACAACCGCATGAAGAGCGGTTACCTCCTGCGCGACGTCGTCAACAAGATCGCCGGCATCCATTTCACCTCCAGCGACGAATTGCACACGCTGGGCGCGCTCTACGAATCCATGGCCCGCGAGATGCGCGATGCCGCGGGCGATTCCGGCGAGTTCTACACCCCGCGCACCGTCGTGCGCTTCATGGTCGCCGTCACCGACCCGCGCCTCGGCGAGACTGTGCTCGATCCTGCCAGCGGCACGGGCGGCTTCCTCGTTGAGGCTTACAATCATCTGGCCAAACAGGTGAAGACCGTGGCCGACCGCCTCCTCACCCCGGCCCTCTCCTCATCAGATGAGCAGAGGGAGAATTATTTTGTGGGACGTTGACCCAGGGTAGCTCGGTCGAAAGCAGCCGGGCGACCGAGCAACTCTGGGCTATTTTCTGTAGCTCTGTTGGAGCATTGAATTTGTGAACGCGAACGAGAATTCAACTTCGGCTGCGTTGCCGGCAGTGGAGATCTACACCGACGGCGGATGCGAACCGAATCCCGGCCCGGGCGGTTATGGCGCGGTGCTGATTCATCCCAAGAAACGCGCTGAGGTCAGCGGCGGGTTTCGGAAGACCACCAACAATCGGATGGAGGTCTTTGCCGCCATTGCGGGGTTGGAGCTGTTGAAGCAACTCTGCCAGGTCACGCTCTACAGCGATTCGCAGTATGTGGTGAAGGCCATGATGGCGGGCTGGGTGGCGGCGTGGAAACGGAAGAACTGGTGGCGCACCAAGACCGAACGCCCGGAGAATGTGGATTTGTGGCAGCGGCTGGATGCGTTGTGCCAGACGCATCACGTGGAATTCCGCTGGGTGAAAGGCCACGCGGGCCATCCGGAAAACGAGCGGTGCGATCAGCTTGCCATGGCCGCCTTGCGCCAGCCGAATCTCCCGGCGGACGAGGGTTACGAGAACAAACCCGAGACCGACGGCGTCCGCCCTGACATGCAGGAAGGAGAGCCGTGTGGGAAATGTTCAACGCCCGTCATCAAGCGGAGCGGAAAAAGGAAACCGGGGCGCGATTACTTCTACGAGTTCCACCTGATTTGTCCGAACTGCCAAACGACTTACCACGTCGAGTCGGCGAAGCGGTTTGTGGAGCAACCGCCTTCGCTGTTTTAGCCAAGAAATCGTGAACTGCGCGAACCTTCCCCAAGTCATGGTCTCGATGGCCGAGAACCGTTCGTTGCCCGACGTGTTGCGCGCCATCGTCAGCGGCATCGCGCAATGCCGGAACGTCGTGCTCGCGCGCATCTGGCTCGTCGCACCCGGCGACATCTGCGAGTCGTGCCGCCTCCGTCCCGAGTGTCCCGACCAGACGCGTTGCCTGCGTCTCGCGGCGAGCGCGGGCAATCCAGGCGACGGCAAGGAAAACTACACGCGGCTCGACGGCGCGTTCCGCCGCATCCCGCTCGGCGTGCGGAAGGTCGGACGCGCCGGGCAATCCGGCGAACCGCTGCTGCTCGCCGATGTGCGCGGCGATGAGGAGTGGATTGCCGAGCCCAAGTGGATGAAACGCGAGGGCGTGAAGACGTTCGCCGGGCAGCCGCTCGTCTTTCGCGGCGAAGTGCTCGGCGTGCTCGCCATCTTCGACACCAAGGTTCTCGGCCAGGAGGATTTTAACTGGCTGCGCGTCTTCGCCGACCACGCCGCGGTGAGCATTGCCAACGCCCGCGCGTTCGAGGAAATCGAGATCCTGAAGGCGCGGCTGGAGGAGGAGAACACTTACCTGCGGGCGGAAGTCACTTCCGCGCTCGGCGCCGGCGACACGCGCACGCGCACGGTCAACGTCCGCATCATCGCGGCGACGAATCGCGACTTGAAGAAGGAGGCCGAGGCCGGGCGATTCCGGCAGGATTTGTTCTATCGCCTCAGCGTGTTCCCGATTGAGATTCCGCCACTGCGCGAGCGTCGCGACGACATCGCCCCGCTGGCCGCGCATTTTGTCCAGCACACCGCGCAGCGCATGAATCGTCCCGCCCCGCGCGTGACGCAGGCGACGTTGAGCCAGCTCACCGCGCACGACTGGCCCGGCAACGTCCGCGAACTGCAAAACGCCGTCGAGCGCGCCGTCATTCTGTCGCAAGGCGGCCCGTTGCGCTTCGAGCTTCCCGACGCGAAGGCCGCCGAGTCAGCGAAGCCGCACAAAGCCCCCGCGCCATCCGCGATGCTGACCCGCGACGAACTCAAGCGCCACGAACGCGAGAGCATCATTGCCGCGCTGAAGCAGAGCGGCGGAAAAATCCTCGGCGAAGGCGGCGCGGCGGAGTTGCTCGGCATGAAACCCACGACACTCGCCTCCCGCATCAAGGCGCTCGGGTTGAATCGGAAGAGGATCGGGTAAAGCGCGTGCCACCGGGTGTCACGTTCGCTGGCGCAACTTTCGCGCGAGTTCCTGTTTATTTCCTCTCCAGCACCAATACCCAGTCGCTCTCGCCCGCCGCGCTCTTGCCGGGTGGATTGAACCTAGAAACAGGAATGGCCCGGCATCGATCTGACGCAACATCTTGGCGACCACGAAGCCATCCTGAAGCAGGACGGCACGAACACCTGGAAGCAAGCCATCCGCGCCTACCTGGCCGCCATCAATTTCTGCGACGCGATCGTGGGCCACCTGCTCGCCTCCTACGACCAATCGCCCGCACGCGCTGAAAGATTGAAAACGAAAACAACAACGTGCTCAAAAACCGGGGCTATCACCTGGAGCATAACTTCGGGCACGGCAAAAAGCACCTTTCCTCGCTCTTGGCCGCGCTGAACATTCTGGCCTTTCTCTATC
>VHCZ01000227.1 GCA_016871535.1 Verrucomicrobiota bacterium | reverse complement strand
CAATCAAAATGAGAACTGCTGCAACTTTTTCATCCGACAAGAGGGCGCTGGCTCATTGACCGGCCGGCGGCAATTCCGCGATGAAGCGTTTGGCGAAGCTTGATCTTCAAGCTCCAAGCGCAGATAGTGCGATCATGACGAAAGAAGAAATGGTCAAAATTAGAGGAAGCCTACGCCTGCGAGGACTACTTCCCCGGCGTGCTGGGCAATCCCGTGACTCTTGCCGCGCGCAGGGGAACGCGTTGCACAGATTCTGGCCAAGTACAACCTGAAGCTGACACGGGATGTGGTCACTCCCGCTTCCATTTCCGAATCCGGAACGATTCAGAATGGGCCGAAGCTCAACCGAAACTCTCCTCCGGAAGCGAAGATCGCCTTGTTCCGATCGCTCTTTCGCGGGCGGACGGACGTGTACCCGCGGCGATTCGAAAGCAGAAAGACCGGGAAGACTGGCTACGCGCCCGCTTGCGCGAACGAATGGATTCGCGGCGTCTGCGAGAAACCGAGGATCAAATGCGCCGATTGCCCGAACCGGCGCTTTCTCTCCGTCACGGATGAAGTGATCCGCTGGCACCTCTCGGGCCAAGATGACCACGGCAGCGCCTTCGTCATGGGCGTTTATCCGATGCTTCAGGACGAGTCCTGCTTCTTCCTGGCCGTGGATTTCGACGGCGAGAATTGGCGGGAGGATGCCGGTGAGTTTCTCCAGACGTGCCGCAAACTCGATGTGCCCGCCGCGTTGGAGCGCTCGCGATCCGGCAATGGCGCTCATATCTGGTTTTTCTTTGAGGAAGCGATTCCGGCCAGCCTCGCGCGGAAGCTCGGTTCGCATGTCCTCACCGAGACGATGGAGAATCGGCCTGAAATCGGGCTCGCGTCTTACGACCGGCTTTTTCCCAACCAAGACACGCTCCCCAAAGGCGGGTTCGGGAATCTGATCGCCTTGCCGCTGCAAAGGCAGCCCCGAGAGCGCGGAAACTCCGTCTTTCTCGACGAGCAATTCCAGCCGCATCCGGATCAGTGGGCATTTCTCGCGTCCTTGCCAAAACTTGCCCGAAGCCGAGTTGAAGCGCTCGTGCGCGAAGCCGAATCCCAGGGCCGAATCCTTGGCGTGCGCAAGGCCGTGGCAGACGAAGACCACGATGACCCTTGGACGGCTCCGCCTTCGCGGCGACGCCAGGAACCGCCCCTCGCAGGACCATTGCCGGAATCTCTCGAATTGGTTCTTGCGGATCAGATCTACATCGCCAAGGAAAGTTTGCCGCCCGGACTTCGGAATCGGTTGCTTCGTTTGGCGGCGTTTCAGAATCCGGAATTCTACCGTGCGCAAGCGATGCGTCTGCCGACGTACTACAAGCCCAGAATTGTCCATTGCGCCGAAGACCATCCGAAACATTTCGCCTTGCCGCGCGGATGTCTGGAGGAGATTGAGCAACTGCTCCGCTCGCTCAAGATCAAGGCTGTCCTGCGCGACGAACGCTGCGCGGGCGCCCCGCTCAAGGTTTCGTTCCAGGGCACGTTGCGGCCCGACCAGCAAGCCGCAGCAGAGGCGATGCGGGCGCACGACACGGGCGTGCTGGCCGCAACCACGGCCTTCGGCAAAACCGTGCTCGCGGCCTGGCTGATTGCGCGACGTGGAGTGAACACGCTCGTGCTTGTGCACCGCCAGCAACTCCTCGAACAATGGATCGAACGGATGTCTTCCTTTCTGGGTGTTCCGCCGAAAGCAATCGGACGGTTGGGCGGCGGGCGGAAGAAACTCACCGGCGCGTTAGATGTGGCGTTGATGCAAAGCCTCGTCCGCAAAGGCGAAGTGGACGATCGCGTCGGAGCTTACGGCCACTTGATCGTGGACGAATGCCATCATCTCTCGGCGCGGAGTTTTGAATTGGTCGCGCGCCGGGCCAAGGCGAAATTTGTTACCGGCCTGTCTGCGACCGTCACCCGCAAAGACGGGCATCATCCGATCATTTTCATGCAATGCGGCCCGGTGCGGCATCGTGTCGATGCCAGACAGCAAGCCGTCACGCGGCCTTTCACACATCACGTGTTTGTCCGGCCAACCGGATTTCGTGCGCCAACTCCACCTGCACACGATCCGTGCGCTGATTTTCACAATCTCTACGAAGCGCTCCGCAAAGACGAATCGCGCAACCAGATGATCTGTGCCGATGTGCGGAACGTCGTCCGCGAAGGCCGTTCGCCGTTGGTGCTCACGGAGCGCACGGAGCATTTGCAATTATTGGCGGAGCGGCTGTCTCGCGAGATCCCAAACGTAATCACATTGCAAGGCGGCATGGGCCGGCCGGAGCTTCAAAGCGCGCTCGAACGGCTCGCGCAGCGGCCGAACGGTGGTCCCCGCGTGATTGTCGCCACCGGCAAATTCATTGGCGAAGGATTCGACGACCCGCGACTGGACACGCTGTTCCTGGCTTTGCCGGTTTCCTGGCGAGGCACCATTGCGCAATATGTCGGCCGGTTGCACCGGCTCCACGAAGGCAAAAGCGCGGTGCGCGTCTATGATTACGCGGACCTCGACGTTCCCATGCTCGCACGAATGTTTGACAGGCGCTGCCGCGGTTACGAAGCGCTCGGCTACACAATTCTGCTGCCGGCGAGCGCCGTTCCCGGATGGCCGGCCGAAGTGCCGCTGCCCATCGATCCGCAATGGAAACAGGATTACGCCGCGAGCGTCCGGCGGCTCGTTCGCGACGGCGTGGATGTTCCCCTGGCGAATCTCTTCGTGCACGCCGCGCGTTCTCCGGCGCCTGATGCGGAAGGCGCCGACCGCGCCCGAAGCGCGAGCGAGGCGTTCCTGTATCGCCGGCTTGAGACCTTGCCGGAAACCGCCGGCCGCTTCCGGTTGAATGTGGAGTTGCCGATTCCTTTCGACAGCCGGGGACGGATGGAAGTGGATTTGTTTTGCGCGGAAGCCGGCGTGATCATCGAACTGGATGGCGCGCAACATTTGGCCGACGCCGAAGCGTATCGACGCGACCGGCGCAAAGACGCGTTGCTCCAGCAGCACGGGTATTTTGTTCTGCGTTTCCTGGCGGACGACATCGGCAAACGGCTGGATGACATCTTGGATACGATTCTGGCCGCGCTGGTTCATCGGGAGAGGGATCGCATTGCCTACTAAAGCTGAATGATTCAGTAGCGACGACGGGAGTGCACGCGCCTCGCCAATTGTGTTCGCATCAAAAACGCCTGCCTCGTGTTTTCTCTCTCGCCCCGCGAGGAACGAGTGGGGAGAGAGCTGAAGAGAGGGGTATTCCTTAAGAACAAACCTCCTCTCCCCGGCCCTCTCCTCCTTTTTTGAGGAGGATAGGGAGAAGAAGGGCGGTGAGGAAAACAGTATGGACACCTGGAAGTGATCGTTCCGTCCCCGGCTGATTTGCTGGTTCCGAAGCTCAAGCGGAACGAACCTCGCGATCGGGCGCACGAGGCTTGGGCAAAACGGGTTCATCTGGTAACCTAAAGGCCATATGCAGCACGCTGGTCCAGACACGTCAATTTGGGGGCCCTATCCCAACTATGACGACATCGCCCGCTTCGAGTATGGGCGGCGGATGTGGCGGCTGCCGGCCATGCGCCAACGGCTCCTTTCCCACTGGACCGATTCGCGGCATCCATACCGCGCCCGGTTTGACAAGCACCGCTCCCTGATCGAGAAGATCCTCGCTTCCGATGCTTCCGCGAGCGAGCTGGACCGCATGCTCCGCGAGCAGAACACAAGCTTGCGCTGCCTGGTGCGGGAGATCCCAACCGTGTTTGGAAGTTTCTTCGAGTGACCTTCGGTATAGGTTGTGCTATTCTTCACCCAGAGCGCCGTCGGCGTGGGACTGGCACTGCGAATGATTTGAGTTTCAAAAGTAAATCGACACCCCTCACCCTGACCGTGTTCGAGTCGTCACTTGACAACTTCCACTCCTCACACGCCGTTGACATAGGTTTTCAAAATTGACCAATCCAAAACAAAAGCTGACTCCCAAGACAGGCGTCATCGAACAGAGAGGAACCCGGGCACAGGAAGTCCCGGCTATTAGGCTTTTCAAAGCAGTGGCACCCTTGTATTGAGTTACTAACGCTTCGCGAGTTGAACATTGACGGCTTTAAGAGCTTTGGAATGAGCGGTCCTCCCATTCGGTTCAGTCGGCTCAATTTCCTCGTCGGAGCAAATGCCTCAGGCAAGACGAACGTTCTCCGCGCGCTGAGATTTCTGCAAAACTCAATCCTCCAAAACGTTGAACTGGCTGTCGACGCCGAGGGAGGACTAACCGAAGTAAGGAACAAAATACTTCGCGAAAAGAAAGAGGCCAAGCCTCTGACACTCAGGGTCAAGTTTTCCGGATTGTCTTTCGACGTTGGTTCAAAAAGCGGCGGAAAATACTCGATCGACGAGGCTCGATACGAGTTGAAGCTGGACGTGCGGTCGGAATCGGGTGTTCCTGCGATAGAGTCCGAGGCTTTGGAGGCAAAGCTGTCGCAAGGAGGAAAACCGCTTCCAAATTATTCATTGCGGCGAGATCGGGAACACGTTGAGATTCATGACCCATTGTCGCCTGTCGAGAAGCCCGAGCGCCGATTCCCCATACCGGCGCAAGAGGCGTCGCGTGCTGCGCTGGGTGTAGTCTTTTTTAGTCTCCCTTGCGTCATCCTCCGAAGCGAGATGGAGAGCTGGTCCTTTTTCAACATCAATCCCCAGACTGCGCGAGCGCCATTCCGTGACGTCGCAGACGCTCGCCTCGGTTCGTCTGGAGAATATCTTTCCGTTGTGCTTCATCGGATCGAAAAGGAGAACGGAAAGGGTTCACTTGCGTCCATCATTGCAGGACTCAAGGGCGCCATTCCGGGGTTCAAAAGTATCAAGACAACCCAGCTCCCTGTGGAGAATAAGTGGGCATTCCAACTCCTCGAAGATCGTATTCGGGGAGCGATCAATCCAGAATCGGCTTCGGACGGCACGATCCGCTTGCTTGCGCTAATGGTTATCGCACAGTGGAGTTCAAGGCATTCATCGCTTCTTGCAATCGAGGAGCCCGAGAACGGACTTCATCCTCATCTTTCAGAGCATATCGTGAGTATCCTCCGTGCCGCATCCACGGATCGACAAATCATTGCAACGACGCATAACCCCGATTTCCTGGATTTCTTGGAACCTGAGGAAGTGCAACTCTGCGACAAGGAAGAGGGTTTCACAAAGATCAGAATTGCATCCGACCAGGAGGAAGTCACAACTTTCAAGCGCCGGTTTCGTCTCGGAGAACTTTGGGAACAAGGAGTCTTGGGGGGCATCCCATGATTAAGGGGAAAATCGGCGTTGGCGTTGAAGGACCTTCAGATTTGCAGTTTTGGGACAAAGTGTTGCCTAAACACCTTCAAGGTTGGCAGTTCGATATCCGCAACATGAAAAACCGCGATAAACTCGTGCGAGCGGTTCCGGACTTGTACGAGGAGTTTCGCAATCTTAAACGCCAGGCTGCCTTCGTCCTGCTGGGTAGCGACAAAAGTCCCTGTGTCTGCGAGATACTTGGCTTCTTCGACGCTCGGATTCTTGCCGAAGCGAAGAAGCCGTTAACCACTCGATACCTTCACCTTTGTGTTGCGGTTAAGCGCCTCGAATGCTGGTACCTTGCCGATCCGGACGGAATTAACCGACTTTTCCCCGGTTCAAATTACCAGTCGCCTGCGGACACCTCCATTCTTCACGGAAAGCATGAAATCGAAAAGATGTTGAAAGCACATTCCAAGCAGCCGGTGGGCTATAATGAAATCGAGTTTGCAAAGAGCTTTGCTCCGCTTTTTGCTCCCAATCGTGCTGAGAGGCACTCTGTTTCGTTTCGGTACTATTGGCGCCGAATTAGCGCCGTATGTCAATCGCAGTGATCGAGCGAGCGTGACGCTCGCAAAGGTCGATTTTGAACCATTGGGTTGAACACCCGACTCACTCCCGCCTATTCTCCCCCATGGGCCGTCAATGGTTGCATGCAAAACGCGCCGTCGCCTCGATGAAGAAGGCGAAGGCCACGGGCAAACTCGTCCGGGAAATCATGGTTGCTGCCAAGCTCGGGGGCACGGATCCCAACCTCAATGCCCGGCTCGCCGCCGCCGTCGAGAAAGCGCGCAAGGAAAGCGTCTCCCGCGACGTGATTGAGCGCGCCATCAAGAAAGGCTCCGGCCAAGGAGACGAAAAGCTCGTGATGGAGCACATCGTCTTCGAGGGTTACGCGCCGCACAAAGTGCCGGTCATCGTCGAGGTGCTCACGGACAACACGAATCGCACCGCGCCGGAGATTCGGGTGTTGTTTCGGGCGGGCCAGCTCGGCAGTTCGGGGAGCAACAAGTTTCTGTTCGATCCTGTGGGCCTGGTTGAGGCGCATCATCCGGACACCCGCGCCGACCTGGAAGCCGCGGCCATTGAAGCAGGCGCCAACGAGGTTGAACCGCTGACGCGCGACCAAAACGACGACATCCCGGAAGGCGTGGCCGGCGCGAGGTTCATCGCGGATCGCACGGCCCTGCACACGGTGTCCAAATGGCTGTCGCAGCACGGCTGGACCGTGGTGACGAGCGAGCCGGGTTACGTGCCGAAGATTTACCCGCAACTCACGGAGGAACAACGCGCCGAGGTTGGCGAATTCCTTCAAACCCTCGAAGACCACGACGACGTCCACCGCATCTGGGCCGCGTTGAAGTAGAGCCGGTTACTGGCGCAATTCCTGCACCGCGCATTCCGTCATTTCCGCCCCTGGCAAATCCGAATTTCGAGATTGGGATTCCGAATTTCGGGCGAGGCTCGGAAGATGATCGTGAGAGGAGTCGGCAAAACCGGAAGTCTGTGCGCCGGTCCTCATCTCTCCATCTGCTTTCCGCAAGCAACGTCGCTGGGCCTTCCGGCGGGCACTCGGTCGAAGTGAAATGCGATCAGCCCGCGCAGGTATCGGCCTATCTCTATGGATTGTGCTTCCGCCAAGGCGATCTCCGGCAGCTCGGACCACTCCGCGCGCGCGATCTGCGTGAAGTGGGCCCGGCCCGCCGGCGTGAGCGGGCCTCGGGCCAGGTCCGGCATGATCCCCAGTTCGCGCAGCAATCTGGCCTCGAACGCATGGACGGCGCGGTGGTCTTTCGGTTGGCCGGAAAGAAGAATCAAGACGCCGGCGAACATTTCGTAGAAACCCGGCAGCGGTGTTTCGGTTTCAGTGCCCAGTTCCAGCAGACGCGCGCAGTACGCCGCCTGCTCGAGGTAAGCCAGATTCGTGCGCAAGATCGGGTTGAAATCGCGAACGCTGACTTCGCGCAACCCATGAAGGTCGCTCCGGCGGCTGCGGACAAAACTGAAATCGGCCCGGAAGAAAAGGTCGAGCTTGCCGGCGAACGGCGATTTGAGGCGGCGCGCTCCTTTGGCCACGGTGGCGAGCCGGCCCAGGTCCGGCGTGAGCCAATGAACGATCAGGCTCGTTTCCGTCAGCGGACGCGTGCGGAGGATGATGCCGGTGGTTCGCTCGTCCATGAAGGATTTCTAATTTGAAATCTCAAGTTTTAGATTCGGCCCAATTTTTCCAACGGAAACCGCCGGGCAATCTGGCGAAGCAAACGATTTTCCTGACGTTTCATCACGCGCCGCCGGGCCGGCTGCAAATCGTCGAACCCGCGCATGTGCAGGAGGCCATGGATGACATAGCGGACGATTTCAGACTGCCAGGACGTGCGGAACTTTCGCGCGTGCAGCACGGCATCGTTCACGCTGATGAAGATTTCGCCGGCGATGCGGCCGGGTGGCCGCGTGTCGTGAGCATCGAACGTGATCACGTCCGTGGAGCCGGAATGCTGCAAAAACCGGGCGTTGAGCCAGGCGATGCGAGACGAGCTGACCAGGTGCACGCACACCTCGAAGTCGCCCAGGCGAAGCAACTCGACCAGGAGCACGCGCAGAATTCTCTTGAGCATTCTGGCATGAATCCGGCGCGAGCGCTGCCGGTTTCGGATCGCCACTTCACTCATGGATGCAGTCTGGACTTAGGCGCCATGAACCCGTCGATGGTAGGGCGGCGCTGCTGCGCCGCCGCATCGACGGAAGACCGGCTGCGCGGCAACGCAGCCCTACCAGGTTTATGGAAAGCTTCCTGTTCCAAAAGGACCCTGCACTCGGCCCATGAACTCGGTAGGGCGAGTCCGTCCCGGCGAGCCGCTGGACGTGCGTGGAACACGTCCGACTCGGCTCGCTGGGGACAGGCTCGCCCTACCCAGAGGTTCATGGACAAGTCGGCCAATTCACCGGGTCTCCTCGCGGCCTTTGCCGCGGTGTTCTTCATACGCCGCGATGATCTTTTGCACCAGCGGATGGCGGACGACGTCGCGTCGGGTAAATTCCACAATCGCGATCCCGTCCACGCGCGCCAGGGCCCGGTGCGCTTCCAACAGGCCGGATTGCTTGTGCGCGGGCAAATCAATCTGCGTCGGATCGCCCGTCACGACGGCCTTGGAGTTGTGTCCGAGGCGAGTCAGGAACATGAACATCTGTTCCATGGTGGAATTCTGCGCTTCATCCAGAATGACGAACGCGTTGTTGAGCGTGCGTCCGCGCATGTAAGCCAGCGGCGCGATCTCGATGGTGCCGCGTTCGGTGTGTTTCTGAATTTCTTCGACCGGCAGCATGTCGTGCAACGCGTCCTGGAGCGGGCGCAGGTAAGGCGAAATCTTTTCGTAGAGATCGCCCGGCAGAAATCCCAGCGCCTCGCCCGCTTCGACCGCCGGACGCGTCAGGATGATGCGCGAGATTTTCTCTTCCTTGAGCGCCGCGACCGCCAGGGCCACCGCGAGATAGGTTTTTCCGGTGCCCGCCGGTCCCAGCCCAAACGTGATATCGTGGCGCCGAATGGCCTCGATGTATTTTTTCTGGCCAACGGTTTTGGGCGTGACGAGGGCTTTCTTAGCGGAAGTCTGAATGCGTTCCGCGGAGAGGCTCTGGAGGGCGTGCGGTCCGTCGTTCTTCATCACGTTGAGCGCGTAGGCGAACTCGCGGTTGCGGATGGGCGAGCCGCTCTTGAGCGAGTTTTCCAGAAACGCAAACAACTGCCTGGCGGATTCGACGGCGTCGGCCGGGCCTTCCAGTTTGATCCAGCCTTCGCGCGCCGTGGCTTTCACGGACAACTGATCTTCGAGCGCCTGCAAGTTGCGCGGGTCATTGTTGAAAAGCTGCTGAGCGAAGCGGGCGTTCTCGAAGTGAAGGGTCTCGGAAGGCATCAGTTGAATTTCAAATTTGAGATTTCAAATTTCAAATTCTAGGCCGCGAACGCTTCGCGGAGGCGGGCGGCGACATCGGCGAGCGCTTCCGGCAAAACCCGCGTGTCCGCAATCACCGGCATGAAGTTGGTGTCGCCCTTCCACCGCGGCACGACGTGCATGTGCAAATGCTCCACGATGCCCGCGCCCGCGACTTTCCCCAGGTTCATTCCGATGTTGAACCCATCGGGTTTCATCACGCGCCGCAGGACTTCCACGCTGCGCCGCACCAGTTTCATCAGATCCCCGAGCTCCTCGTCGGTCAAATCGTTCAGTTCCGCGGTTTGCTTGTAAGGCACGACCATCAGGTGGCCGCCGTTGTAAGGGAAGGTATTCAACACGGCGTAGCAGGTCCGTTCGCGGCAGACGATGAAGTGGGCCGCGTCGTCGCTCGACTGGGCGATACGCGTGAACAGGGAGTGATCCGACGGCGGAGATTTCGGCGCCCGAATGTAATCGATCCTCCAGGGGGCATGCAATAATTCCATGCCGGGAACGCTAGGCGCGGGGCGGCGGATTGTCAAAAGGGGAAGGTGAACC
>VHCZ01000226.1 GCA_016871535.1 Verrucomicrobiota bacterium | reverse complement strand
GGCAGTTCACACTCTCGGCCATTTTTGGCTTTGCTCTCATCCTGACTTTGGCTGCCGAAGCGCTGTGGCTGCTTGGCGATCGCCGAAGAATTCACCACTGAGGTCTCACTCATCTTTCAGGATTTCCCGCGCTGCATTGTACCCGCAGGCGCCCATCACGCCGCCGCCGGGATGAGTCGCGGCCCCGCAAAGGTAGAGTCCGCGGATCGGTGTGCGATAGTCGGCGTAGCCGGGCAAGGGGCGCATGAAGGCCAAGCTGGAGAGGGACATCGCGCCTTGCATGATGTTGCCGCCCGTCAGGCCAAAAACGTTTTCCAGATCGGCCGGCGCCAGGACCTGATAACCGATGACCGCCTGGCGAAAATTGGGCGCGTATTCGGTCATGATGTCGATGCAGCGTTCGGCGTAACGCTTTTTGTTTTCCTCAAGGGTTCCCGCGTCGGCGGCCAGCTTGTAAGGGAAATACTGCGTGAACATCGACATGACATGTTTGCCCTTGGGAGCGAGCGTCTCGTCGAGCGAGCTCGGAAGGGTGGCCTCGATCACCGGGTTCTCGGAGATGTAACCGTATTTGGCGCAGTCGAAGGCTTTCTCGATATAAGTTCGATTGGGGCTGATGTGAATGGTGCCGTGGTGTTGAGGGCCCACGCCTTTGCCCGGTAAGCAAGTGAAGTTCGGAACTTCCGTGAGGGCCAGATTGATTTTGCAGCTCGCGCTGGAGTAATCGAGATGCCGAACGGCCTCGATAAACTCGGCGGGAAGATCCTTGTGGTCCATGAGCCGAAGGAAGGTGACGTGGGCATCGACGCACGAAACGACGCGGTCGGCGCGGTACTCGTCGCCGTTCGCCAGAGCGACACCGCAAGCCCGGCCATCCCGAACGAGGATGCGCGCGCCGGGCGCGTTTACTTTGATTTCCGCGCCGCGTTCCCTCGCCGCCGCGGCAATCGCGTGGGAAAGAGCCCCCATGCCGCCGCGCACGTAACCCCACACGCCGCGCACGCCGTCGCACTCGCCCATCACGTGATGGAACAGGACATACGCCGTGCCCGGCATGGACGGCGTCGCAAAAGCGCCGATAATGGCATCGGTCGAAATCGTGGTCTTAACTTCTTCGGATTCGAACCAGCGGTCGAGAATAGGATCGGCGGCGCCGGTGAGGATTTCCAGGGCTTGCTTGCCGTCGGCGCCGAGCTTGCGGAACTTCCAGGCTGTTTTCGCGAGCCGAAGCCAATCGCGGGGTGACTCGGACCACGGGTTGGGGGGCGTCTCGGAGAGCATGGGTTCGAGAAAAGCCGCGACGCGTTCGAGCATCGCCTCGTATTTCGGCAAATTCTCCGCGTCCTTCTTGGAGAATTTGGAAACCTCGCGGCGGGTCATTTCTTTGTCCGGTCCCATCAGGAGATAGCGCCCGTCCGGCAAGGGCGTGAAACTCGACGGGCTGCGCGGGATCATGGCGAATCCGTGGCGCTTCAGTTCAAGGTCGCGGATGATTTCGGGACGGAAAAGGCTGTTGACGTAGCTGGCCGTGGAGACCTTGAAGCCGGGCCAGAGTTCCTCGGTCACCACACAGCCGCCGATGACTTCGCGGCGTTCGAGCACCAGGACTTTTCGTCCAGCGCGGGCGAGATAAGCGGCGGCGACGAGGCCGTTATGCCCGGCGCCGATCACGAGGGCGTCGTATTTTGAATTCATGAATCAGTTCAACAGCAGGCCACAGAGATAACCGAGCCGTGGAGCCGCAACCAGATCCGAAATCCGAATTCATGAAATGTTCGCGGCCGGAGATGAAACCGTCTCATGGCGCACCATGATGGAGCCTGGGGCATTGGAGTCGAGAAGAACGATTGCATCCTGGATTTCGGAATGGGCCACCTTCCACCGGGCGAGAGGTGTCACAACCAGGCGTTCGAGCGTCCGTTGCAGCGGATGGGCCCCGAGGCGCTGGTCGTAGCCCTCGTGCGCAATCGCGGCGACCAAACGGTCGGTCCACTGGAGTTGAAGTCGAGCCGCAGCGAGGCCTTCACGACGGGCGAGCTCGGAGAGTTCCTTGCGCACGATGGATTCCACATCCGCGCGCCTCAGAGCGTGTCCGAAAATTGCGCGGGGTCCTGCGGCGAGGGATTTTGGCTGTGGCCAAGGCGGCGAGGTCCGAGCATCCCCAACGCGGGCTGTAAGGACCGAAGAACTCGGGTCGAAAAAACTTCGTCACCTCCGATCCGTAATCTGGCCCGGCGTCGGCGGCGAGGCCGGCGCTGGATGGAGCGTTCGCTCCGAGATTCGAGGTCAGGATGACAAGGGCGCTGCGAAACCATGTCGCGCGCCCCAGGCGGTCCGTCAGACGTCCTTCGTTCAGCAAGGACAACAACACGACGACTCCGGCCTTCGTCTGCAGCGTCGAGCGCCACTTCCGTTCCGCGTCGCGAGGGCTGAGACTTCGGCGATGCCGAGCGCTTCCGATAACTCGACGTCGTCTGCGAGCACGCGCGTGAGCGTTTTGAGTTGGAAGACTTCCGTTGGCATCTGGCGCTCTCCCTTCGCTCCGTTATCTCCTGTTTGATGCTCTCGCTCCGCTGCAAAAACGTCCTGGGAAACGAAATACCGCTGCGGCAGAGTGCTGGCGCCCGACGTAAACGTTTCATCCGTTTTGCGAAAATCAGCCATGGCGTCAATCTGCGCTCTGCGTTCAGAACCAATCAAGGCGAAACGGCGAAACGCCGAAACGCGTCGTGCAGGTATCCCCTCAGTCAAGGTAGCTGAGGTGGGGCGAGGCTCCTGCCGAGCCAATGCCATCGAAGAAAAGCTCCGCAGGAGCGTCGCTCCACCGTCGTTAACTGAGGGGTTACTCTTGCCGTTGAACAGCAAACAAGAGCAAACAAACGAAATGGAGTTCGCGAGTTTGATCTCCGTTCTCTCTGTTTCCTCCTGTTGAGTCGTTGTGCTTTCCATGCTCAGCCAATTGTTCCGCCGGAAGTCAGTCGAGCGCATCCTGCGGGAGGCCGAACAGGGCCGGATGGGGCGCGAATACGGCGGTTCACTCCGACGGACCCTGCGCGCCCGCGATCTGGCGGCTTTCGGGATCGCGGCGATCATCGGTTCCGGCATCTTCGCCACGGTGGGGCAGGCCGCATCGTCCGGAGGGCCCGCCGTTTCTCTGCTCTTTATTTTCATCGCGATCGCGTGCGGTTTCACGGCCTTCTGCTATGCGGAATTCGCCTCCCGAATTCCCATTTCGGGCAGCGCTTACACCTACGCCTACGCTTCGTTCGGAGAACTGATCGCGTGGATCATTGGCTGGGATCTGCTGCTCGAATATGCCATCGGCAACATCGCCATCGCCATTTCATGGTCGGATTACTTCACGGCCTTTCTTTCGGGATTTGGCATCAAGATTCCAGAATATCTGACGCTGGACTTTCTCAGCGCCTTGCGCGCGCACCACGCAGTGGAAGCGCTCCAGGCCAATGGCCAATCCCTGGCGCAGATTCTTGCCGAGCATCCCGAATTGACGGACGCTTACCACGCCTGGACCAACGCGCCAGTCCTTGGCCCCTTCCGTTTCATCGCGGACGTTCCCGCCCTCGTGATCGTCGCCGCAATTACCGCGTTGATCTACGTTGGGATCAAAGAAAGCCGCAACGCCAGCAACCTCATGGTCGCTCTCAAGCTCGGGGTCATCCTGGCGGTGATCGGGATCGGCTTCTTCTATATCAACCCTCAAAACTGGTCTCCTTTCATGCCAAACGGATTGACCGGCGTGCTGGGCGGCGTGGCGGCGGTCTTCTGGGCGTTCATTGGATTCGACGCCATTTCCACGACCGCTGAAGAGTGCGAGAACCCGCAACGCGATGTGCCCCGGGGAATTTTTTGCGCCTTGATCCTCTGTACGATTCTCTACGCGCTGATTTCCCTCGTGCTCACGGGCATCGTCAATTACAAGGAACTCAATGTCGGCGACCCGCTCGCCTTCATCTTCAAGGAACGATTGCCCTGGCTGAGCGGCGTGATCGGCTTCAGCGCGATTTTCGTGATCGCGAGCGTTTTCCTGGTTTTCCAGCTTGGCCAACCGCGCATCTGGATGAGCATGAGCCGCGACGGGCTGCTGCCTCCGATTTTTTCGCGCATCCATCCCAGGCACCGGACGCCCTCGTTTTCCACGGTGGTCACCGGCTTGCTCGTCGCCGTCCCGGCGCTCTTCCTCAATCTGAAGGAGGTGATCGAACTGAGCAGCATCGGAACTTTGTTCGCATTCGTTCTGGTCTGCGGCGGGGTTTTAGTCCTGGAAAATTCGGCGAATCCTCCGCCGCAGCCAAAATTCAAGACCCCTTACATCAACGGCCGCTATATCGTTCCTTTACTGTACTTCACGGTGATCTTCGTCAGCTTAAGGTATTTCACAGCGGAGGTCTGGGACGAATTCTTGAGCCTGGCGCCGCGAGCGAACGAAGCCGGGCAAGTGCAGGCGGGCTGGACCCTCTTCCAACAAAAAATCCCGATGGCGCTGTTCATCCTCCTGGCCACCGTCGTCACGGTGCTTTCGTTCCTGAAAAGGCTTTCGCTGATCCCAGTGCTCGGGCTCCTGACCTGTTTCTATCTCATGACTCAATTGGGAATCACGAATTGGGCGCGCTTCGCGATCTGGCTCCTGGTCGGCCTGGCGATTTATTTTTTCTACGGCCGCAAATTCAGCAAGCTCAATGGGAACGCGGGGTGAGTGGTAACTTACTTAGAGGTGGCATTGGCTCAGCTATACTGTGCAGACCCTGGGATTGGCGACAGATCGACCGGAGAACCGTAGCGCAGATTCTTAATCTGCCGTATCGCCGATTTCCAATCGGCAGGCCGCCGGCAAGTCCCAGCGCGCTCGGACCGGGAGACGCCCCGCAGAATGCAATTCTGCGATACAGCAGAGTGCAACTCTGCGCTACGAGTCTTTTCGTCCATCTTACGGATCAAGCAGTAAGCCTCGCCCCACCCATTCGCGAGACCAGCCAGGCTGAGGTTCGGTATTTGCGCGAATGCGTCCAAGTTCAACGCTCCGCTACGAGAGCCGCCGACGGACTAGTGGCGGCGCCGGACTCAACTCCGCGTGACGGAAACAGGACGTGACGTGGTCGTTCACCATGCCGACGGCTTGCATGAAGGCATAGCAGATGGTCGAACCGACGAAACGGAACCCGCGCTTTTTCAGCTCGCGGCTCATCGCGTCGGACTCAGGCGTGCGCGCCGGCACGTCACGCAAGGCCCGGCGCTTGTTCTGAATCGGCGCCCCGCCCACGAATTGCCAGAGATAACGGTCGAAGCTGCCGAACTCCGCGCGCACTTGCAGGAACGCTTTCGCGTTCTCGATCGCCGCGTGAATTTTCAGGCGATTGCGCACAATGCCGGCGTCAGCCATGAGACGTGCGACATCCTTCTCGCCAAAGCGCGCGACCTTTTCTGCATCCCAATGGGCAAAGGCGTACCGGTAATGCTCGCGTTTGCGCAAAATGGTAATCCAGCTCAGCCCGGCCTGCGCGCCTTCCAGGATGAGCATTTCGAACAGGTGACGGTCGTCGTGCGACGGCACGCCCCATTCGGAATCGTGATAGGCGATGTAAAGCGGATCGTCCCCGGCCCAGGCGCAGCGTTTTTTCATCGGCGCAAGATTCAGCCGCAGTATGGTAACGCTGCAACCGAATTCTGTTTGGATGCGGCCAAGCTGCCCGCGCTCCTTCTCGAGTCATCAGGGTGCGTGATGAAGCGCCGTGCTCATCGGTCCGGCTTGGGCTTTTCGGCGTTCTTTCTCGCGCCCACGGCCGAGATCGAACAGACGAATTGATCGAGGAGTTTCGCGTCCATTTCCACGAGATGACCGCGTTCGGGGAACCGGGCTTCTTTCACGTCAGCGATGTACTCGCGGAAAGCGGCAATGCGTTCCGCCTGCAAACGGCGGTGCTCCGCGGCGAAGTTTCGGTAGGCCTTGGCATGCCGCGGGGGGCGCTCGTCGTAATCGCCGAGGATGTCGTCGGAGAAAAGAAACTGCGTGTCGCAGCCGGTCCCGGAACCGAGCGACATGAGGATCATTCTCGTTTGCGAGCACAGCCAGCGCGCCAGGTTGTGCGGGACCACCTCGAGTTCCGCGGCGTAGGCGCCCGCGTTTTCCAAATCCTTCAAGCGGCGATAGAGTTCTCGGGCTTCCTCGACGGTCTTTCCGATCGCCCGGTAGTTGGTCCACGTGACGTGGCGTGGGACCATCCCGAGATGGCCGACGACGGGAATCCGCTCCCGGGCCATGGCTTCGACAATAAACGGACTGGCCGAGCAATAGACCGAGCTGGCGCCAATCTCCAGGGCGCGAAATCCGACCCGAATGGCTTCCTCCGGCGACGCCAACCCGTGCGGCGTCGCCGCGGAGATGAAGCTGTTTGGCGCCGCCGCGACGAGCCGCGGCAGCCGCGCCTGCGCTTCGGGCGTGTCGAAGCTGCAACTCATAAGATCGACCCCCGCCTGCTCCGCCGCCGCCGCTTCCTCCGGAGATTTCACGTGAATGTGCGTCAGGCAGCGTTTCCCCTTGAGTTGCCGGAGATCGAAGACGGTGAATTTCTTGCGTGGACGGAGCATCGGAGCCGACGAGTATCAGATTGGCGCCGCGAACTCAATCGCCATCAACGGGTGCGATGTAACTCCGACTTGAGTTAACGACCGTGGAGCGACGCTCCTGCGGAAAAGGGCTTGTCTCTGAACGATCAGGAGTAGGAGAACTCCACAGGCTTAATTCAATGGCAGCGGGGTTGGGGAGAGGAGGTGCGTTGGCTCGGGTCTCATGTTTCCAAGAAACCCCTCTCTCCAACTCTCTGCCCACTCGTCCCTCGCGGGGAGAGAGGGAAGTCAATCGGAGTCGCTGGCCGATACTTTCAATCGCATCATCGCACTTGCCAACAACCGCGACGCTTGACCGGGCCGGCGCCGTTTTTTAGATTCCCACCCTCACAATATGAAAGTTGCGTTCATTTTTTCGCTCGCGTTCGTCCTGAGCGGCCAGGCCGCACGAAGCGAACCGCGATTGCTCAACGCCGTCGTGGCCCGAGTTAACGATGCCGTCATCACGTACCGAGACGTTTACAATCGCGTCTTGCAGGATCTGGATTTTCTGGAGCGCCAGTACCGGACGCAGCCGGAGGTTTTCCAACAAAAGAGGGACGAATTGATTCAAAAGAACATCGAGTTGCTCGTCGAAGAACAACTGATCCTGCACGAATTCAAAACGGCGGGTTACAAGCTTCCCGAAAGCTATATCGATGAGGAGGTCGATAAGAACATTCGAACCACTTACCAGGACCGCGCCACGCTGACCAAATCGCTCCAGGCCCAGGGCCTGACTTACGAAGCGTACCGGACCCAACTCCGCGAGAGATTCATTATCGGCGCGATGTGGCGCCACAACGTTCCGCGAGACCCTTTGATCTCGCCCCACAAGATCACGCTGTACTGGGCGCAGAACCGCGACAAGTTCAAGGTCGAGGACGAGGTAAAGCTTCGAATGATCGTGGTCACCAACCGGCCCAACGGCAGTCTCTCTTCGGCGAAGAACCTCTCTCGGGAGATGCTGGCGAAAATCAAGGACGGCGCGCCCTTCGACGAAATGGCGCGCATTTATTCGCAGGGATCCCAAAGCAATGAAGGCGGAGATTGGAATTGGGTCCAGCGTTCCGTGCTCCGGCCGGACCTCGCGCAGATCGCTTTTTCTCTCAAACCCGGCCAGGTCAGCGACGTGATCGAGTCGCCCGATGGATCGTGTTACCTGATGAAAGTGGAAGGCGCGCGGCTTGCCCATATCAAGCCCTTGCCGGACGTGCGCGATGAAATCGAGGCCGTGCTGAAAGATGAGGAGTTCAAAAGGCTGAGGAAAAAATGGATTCAACGCCTGAAAGAGAAGTCGTACGTCGTGATTTATCCGATCAGCTAGACCAGGACGGCTCGGCTATGACCGGTTGGATCGGCATCGCGCTTGGTGATCCGACTGGCATCGGCCCGGAAGTGACGCTCAAGGCGTTGGCGGGCCTTGATGATTCGGACCCCCATCGTTACCTCGTCATCGGCGATGATTCGCTGCTCCAGGAGTTGAACCGGCGCCTCGGCCTGGGTTTGAAGCTGCAAGCATACGGAGGATCGCAAAGCCAGGGACGGTTCTGCGTCCACAACCCAAGCGCCAGACCATTCTCCGAGAAGCTAACGCCCGGATGCGCGACTGCGGCGCGGGCGGCCCTGGCTTACCTGGCGGATGGAGCGCAACGCTGTTTGCGACGCGAACTCGATGCGCTGGTGACTGCGCCCTTGAACAAGGAAGCCGTCCTGCGCACCGGAAAATCTTTCATCGGCCAAACCGAGTTCCTCGCGGACGTGGCTCGCGCAGACCGCACGGCGATGATGCTGCTCGGTGAGGACGACCGCGGCCGCTGGCTTCGCGTCGCCCTCGCGACGACTCACGTGCCGTTGCGCCAGGTCGCGGACCAACTGACGCAACCGAAGATCGAGACGGCGATCGAGCTGGCGGCCAGGGCTTGCCGCGATCTGGGGTTGAAGCGCGCGCGCGTCGGAGTGTGCGGTTTGAATCCGCATGCCGGTGAAGGCGGGAAACTGGGAACGGAAGAATTGACGGTCATCGCCCCGGCGGTGCGCGCCGCTCAAGAGAGGACGATCGACGTTCACGGACCGTTCGCCGCCGACACGTTGTTTTATCAAGCTTACCGGGGCGAATACGACGCGGTCGTTGCGATGTACCACGACCAGGGCCTGGCGCCGCTGAAAATGGTCGGGTTCGATCGCGGCGTGAACTGGACGCTTGGCCTCCCCTTCATTCGCACGTCTCCTGACCACGGCACGGCTTATGACATCGCGGGCCAGGGCCAAGCCAATCCCTCCAGCATGCTCGCCGCGATCTCACTGGCGAAGCGATTGGCGCGAACGTAGGGCAGGCATCCTGCCTGCCGCTGCTGTTCGACATTTCATTCGGTTTCTCTCGTTGAGGAGTTTTGCTGGAAGCGGTTGGCCGGCGGAATTGGGGGGCAGTGAATGGATGCGCGCCCGATGTCACTATGAGAGTCGAAGTCCACAACGAGGCTCCAATCAATCCAAGCCGAATGCTTGAAGCCATTCTCATCGTTCGAGCATCCGCATTCGCCTATGCTGTGGTGGACGAGAAAGTGCAGGCCATTCGGAATCATGCGAACGGTTGACGCAGTCTGGATTTCACTTCCTGCAACTTGGTCTCTTTGATTTTTGCCGCGGAATAGAGAATCACAGATTGCTCGACGGTGAAAAGACGATTGGGGCGGATGAAGCTGGCCACGGCGAGGCGGCCTCGCTCAAAATCGGAGGCAGTAAGCGAAACAGAGTAGCTGTCGGAGCGGGCTTGGCTTGTGATCTGGCAAAGGATCAGGTCATCACCAATGACATCAGCCACAACGAGAGCAGGGCGGCGTTTGCCAGTCTGTAAATTAGTTTGAGGGAACGGCAGAACGACGACTTCGCCGACTACAGGTTTGCCCATGCTTTGTCCTCTTCCGGCTGAGATTGAATTGATCTTCCCAGCGGAACTCGAAGCGGGCCTTGCTCAACGCGTTGTCGCGGTATTGCGCGCCGGGATGGGCCACTTGCGTGGCGGCCACCTTACGGCGCGCGGCGAATGGTGGCCGTGCGCAAGCACCGCCGTCTTTTACGTCCTTCTTGTTCGGCAGGCCGAGGTGTTCCTTGGGCGTGACGTAGCAGAGCATCCGCCTTCGCCGAGGCTTCGGCGGACAGGTCGCGCAGCCGGTGGCCCGTGCGGCTCGCACCCAGCCGATCATCGCCGCGCCGATGCCGCTGGTGATGTGATCGTGGTTGCGCCTCC
>VHCZ01000225.1 GCA_016871535.1 Verrucomicrobiota bacterium | reverse complement strand
CGATTTCGCTTTCTGGCTTCGTTTCTCCTCAGTCGCAGAGCCCTGGCTATGCTCCTTCGTCGTGCCTCGCCAGAAAGCGAAATCGCCTCCAGCAAAACCGGAATTTATTTTTGCACAGACCCTTAGGCTGCTTCAACGTTCGACTCCGGAAAGGGCGCGGAAGCAGCCTGAAGGCTGCGGTCCGGATGGTTTTCGGTTCATGGCCGCGCAGCGCAGGCGGTCTTCAGTCGATGCGGCGGCGCAGCAGCGCTGCCCTACCATCGACGGGTTCATGGGCCGAGTGCAGGTCCGAATGGAACAGGACATTTTCCAGGATGGCTTTGGCTCGGCAGGCCTCGCCCCACCGTCGTTGGCTGAGGATCGCGGGTGGATTGGAATTTCCTTTGGACGCAGCGCGCGAACCGGGGGTCCTTGCGGTCCCAATGCAATTCCTCTCTCTCCGTTTGCTCTGTTGGCGCCTGTGAAAAAGGCCTGAAGTCTAGTTCTACTCTCTGGTTCCTCTTTCTGGCGGCAAATGCCGTCTTCGCCAGATCACGTAGATGACCGGGTAGACTAGCAGCTCGAGGATCGCGGACGTCACGACGCCGCCGATCATGGGGGCAGCGATGCGCTTCATCACGTCGGCGCCGGCCTGAGTCGCGGGCGACCACATAATGGGCAGCAGTCCGAACAGGATCGCGCACACGGTCATGATTTTGGGGCGAATGCGCTGCACGGCGCCTTCGCGCACGGCGGCGTAGAGGTCAGCGAGCGAGTTGAGGCGGCCGGCGGCTTTGAACTTGTCCCAGGCGTGGTCCAGATACAGCAGCATGACCACGCCCGTTTCCGCATCCAATCCCGCCAGAGCGATTAAGCCCACCCACACGCCGACGCTGATGTTGTAGTCGAGCAGATACAAAAGCCAGAACGCGCCCACCAGCGAGAACGGCACCGCCAGCAACACGATGAACGTGCGCATGACCGAGCGGGTGTTCAGGTAGATCAACACGAAAATGATGAGCAACGTGAACGGCACCACGATGAGCAAGCGTTGCTCCGCGCTCTTCAAATACTCGAACTGTCCGGCCCATTGCATGTAGTAGCCGGGCGGGAATTGCACACGCTCGCGAATCCGCTCCGAAGCGCCGCGCACGTAACCCTCGATGTCGTCCGTGGTGATATCGACGAACACGAAACCGACCAGTTGCCCGTTTTCGTTCCGGATCGACGGCGGGCCGGTCTTGTAACTGATGTCCGCGAGCGCGGAAATGGGAATTTGCGGCCCGCCGTCGCCGGGACTTGTGTCGGGGTTTCGGGGTGACGGGGTAACTGGGTTGCTGGCCATCCCCGATACTCCGACACCCCCCATCCCCGACACATTTCCCCCCGGCGCAGCGACGAGGACACGCTTCAACGCATCGAGGTCCTCACGGAAATCGCGCGCGTAGCGCACGCTGATCGGATACCGCTCCCGGCCTTCGACGGTCATGGCGATGGTTTTTCCGCCAATGGCCGTCTCGATGATGTCATTGACGTCGCCGACCGTGAGGCCGTAGCGCGCCGCCGCCTGGCGATTGACGGTGAAGTCCAGGAAATAGCCGCCGGTCGTCCGTTCGGCGAAGGCGCTGCGCGTCTCTGGAAAATCCGACAACGCCTTTTCAATTTGCACTCCGACATCTTGAATCACGCCCAGGTCCGCGCCGAAAACTTTGATGCCCAGGATCGATCGAAAGCCCGTCGTGAGCATTTCGGTTCGTGTCTGAATGGGCATCCAGAAAATGTTTGCCATGCCCGGGGTTTTGATTTTGGCGTCCATCTCGGCGATGATCTTTTCCCAGGTCACGCCGGGCCGCCATTGGTCGGCCGGTTTGAGTGTGACCACGGTTTCGACCATCGAGAGAGGCGCGGGATCGGTCGGTGTTTCGGCCTGGCCGGCTTTACCGAACACGGTATCGACTTCGGGAATTTGGCGAAGCAAGCGGTCCTGAATCTGCAAAACTCGCATGGCTTCGTTGATCGAAATGCCGGGAACGGCCGTGGGCATGTAAAGAATGCTGCCTTCGTTGAGCGGCGGCATGAATTCCTTCCCGAACTTGTAAAAGGGAATCGGGTTGCCGAAGAAAATGTTCACGATCGGAACGATCGAGCCGACCAACACCAGGGGCACGGCCAGCAAGAGAACCAGCCAGCGTGCTTTGAGCGCAAGATTCACGAACGGCTGGTAAATCCAGATCAACAACCGGTTCACCGGATTCTTGATCTCCGGCGTGATCTTTCCGCGGATCAAGAGCACCATCAGCACCGGCACGAGCGTGACGCCCAGCATCGACGCGAAAAACATCGAGAACGTCTTGGTGAACGCCAGCGGCCGGAACAGGCGGCCTTCTTGCGCCATCAGCGAGAACACCGGTATGAAACTGACTGTGATCACGAGCAAGGAGAAGAAGAGCGGCCGGCCGACGCTTTTGGCGGCGGCGATGATGATTTCGGTGCGTTCGCGGTTGGTGAGAGTAGGTGTCGGGGTATCGGGGTGCCGGGGTGTCGGGGAATGGCCAGTTGTGGAGTTCTCCGATACTCCGATACTCCGATACTCCGATACAGCTTCTCTCCGCTTCCTCTCCTGCGCCTCCTCCAGGAACTTGTGCGCGTTCTCCACCATGATGATCGCGGCATCGACCATGGCGCCGATGGCGATGGCGATGCCTCCCAGCGACATGATGTTCGAGGTGAGGTCCAGCCCGTGCATCGGAATGAACGAGAGGATAATCGCAATCGGCAGCGTGAGGATGGCGACCAACGCTGAACGCACGTGCCAGAGGAACACCAGGCAAACCAGCGCGACGACGATGCTTTCCTCAATCAACTTCTCGCGCAGCGTCGCGATAGACCTACGGATCAGATCGCTCCGGTCGTAAGTCGTGACAATCTCCACCCCTTCAGGCAACGAAGGTTTAAGCTCCTCCAACTTGCGCTTGATGGCGTCGATGACCCGGAGCGCGTTCTCCCCGTAACGCATGACGACGATGCCGCCGACCACTTCGCCTTCGCCGTTGAGTTCAGCGACGCCGCGGCGAAGGTCCGGTCCGAGATGTACGCTGCCGACGTTCTTGATATAAACGGGCGTGCCGTCCACGACCTTAAGCGGGATGCTTTCGAGGTCTTCGATCTTTTTGATGTAGCCGCGGCCCCGGACGTAATACTCGGTCGAGCCGACTTCAAAAATCTTTCCCCCGACGTCGCTGTTCGACATTCGGATTTTGGCGACCACCTCGCTGAGAGGGATTCCGTACGCGGCAAGCTTGTTGGGATCGAGATCGACCTGGTATTGCTTAACGAAGCCCCCGACAGGGGCGACTTCGGCGACGCCTTTGACCGACTCCAGCGCGTAACGCAGGTGCCAGTCCTGGAACGAACGCAACTGCGCCAAGTCGCGGTTGCCGGATTTGTCCACGAGCGCGTATTCGAAGACCCAGCCGACGCCCGTCGCGTCGGGGCCGATCACCGGGTTGACCCCTTCGGGCAGCATGCCGCGCACCGCGCCCAGGTATTCGACGACGCGCGAGCGCGCCCAGTAAATATCGGTGCCGTCCTGAAAAATCACATAGACGAACGATTTGCCGAACATCGATTCGCCTCGGACGAATTTCACTTTGGGCGCGGCGATGAAGCGCGTCGAAATTGGATACGTGATCTGATCTTCGACGAGATCCGGCGAACGCCCCTCCCAGTCGGTATAAACGATCACCTGCACGTCGCTCAGATCCGGGATGGCGTCGAGCGGCGTTTGCCTCAACGCCCAGATGCCCCCGGCGATGCCCAGGATGGTGAGGATGACGATCAGAAACCCATTGCGCGCGCTCGCGCCGATGAGACGCTCGATGAGGGGTGAGTCGTCGGAGCGTGGAGCGTGTTCGGCGTGGAGAGCGATTGGAGTCTCGCTGTTCATGGGCGCGTTGTTTGGATCAGGAGCGTTTCGAGGGTCTGGAGCGTAGAGCGTGGAGCGTGGAGCGAGCGGTCGCGGAGGGAACCTCCGAGGCGCCCTCGCGGTCCGGTTTCCCCGTGCCGAGGATTTTCGATTCCGTCGGCTCGACAAAATACTCGGCAGGTAACTCTCTTAATTCACAGCCAGTTCCGCACCAAGATGGCGCGTCATCGATCATTTTCCTGAGTTGCCGGCAGATGTGGTCGTAATCGTCACGCAATTTGGCGTGCTTTTCGGAGGGCAGGTAGTTGCAGCGAAATGCAAAGTCCAGATGGACTTCGGTTTCAGCGGCCTCGCCATCGCTATCCGTGAGTTTGCTGGCAAAAGCAGCCTCGTAACGGCGGTTTCGCCAGGCCTCCGCCAGGTTTGTGCAGACTGACCGAGAGGAGCGGCGAATCTGGTCCGTGAGTGAGAATTTTTCGATTTCCGGAAAGCGCTTACTCAATTCAAAAATCTCCGTCGCTGACTCGAAAGCAAGCCTGTAAACGCGAAGATCCTTGTAGTCTGCAACTCTCATCATCTCCTCCTTTATTGGTCGGATTTTGCGAACAATGCCACACGTCCAGTTGCGTGTCCAGGTCGTCCGGGCGCTCCAAGAAGACGCGGCTTTCTACGCTCCCACGCTTTGACGCTCATGACGCTTTTCGTCGCTCACCACGACCTCAGCGCCCCTTGCACCTTCGCCTCGGCGTCGATCAGGAAGTTCGCGCTGGCCACGACGCGCTCGCCTTCTTTCAAACCCTCCTTCACGTGGTAAAGCTCGCCGAACTTTCGACCGAGTTCGACGAAACGCGGCTCTAATCGGCCTTCCCCTTTATCTACGAAAACAATGTTGTGCTTGCCTGTCGGCAGCACCGAGTGAAAGGGAATTGTCAGTCCCACGCCCAATTCCAGGGCCAACTCGACGTCCACATACATTTCGGGCCGCAACTTGAAGTCGGCGTTCTGAATGTCCAATCGGGCGCGCACCGTTCGTTTCGCTTCATTCATGAACGGGTCGACGAGCGCGAGCTTGCCCGCGAACTTTTCACCGGCGTGAGCCGAAGTCGTGATCGTGGCCGCCAGATTCGTTTTCAGAAGCGGCAATTCTTCCTGATAAAACTCGGCCCAAACCCAGACCACGGAGAGATCGGCCACATCGACCAGATGATCGCCGCTCATCACTTTGCGGCCTTGATCCACGCCGACGCTTTGCACAATCCCTCGAAACGGCGAATCCAGCGTCAACGTCTCGCTCGGCTTGCGGGTCCGTTCCAATTCCTCAAGCTGCTTTTCGGTGATGTTCCACAGGCGCAAACGTTGCCGGGCCGCGGCAATCAACCCTTCCATACTTTCGTGACCCGCGGAGACATTCGAGTCCTTTGCCTGGTCGCGCAACCGCAGCAGATCGGCGAGCTCGCGCTGGGAAGTGAAGAGGTCCGGGCTGTAAATCGTGACGAGCGGCTGATTTTTTTCGACTAACTCGCCCTTCGACGCGACGTAAAGCTTTTCAACGTAACCGTCCACGCGCGACACAAAATCCCAGTGCCGAAGTTTGTCGTAGGTGACGATCCCAACGGCCCGCACGGCCAATTGCAGCGGTTTGGTTTGAACCGGCGCATACGTGACGCCAATCAATTGCTGACGTTCGAGCGGCACCGTGAACTCGCCGGGTGTTGATGATTCAGGTGTTCCGTGCGCAGCCTGCTCCGCCAGCATTTTGGTGTGATCGTGCCCGCCCTGGGGCGGCGAGGCCCGCTTCTTGACGGGGGTCAAATCCATGGAGCAGATCGGGCATTTGTCCTTTGGGTTCTGCTTTTTGACCGAGGGATGCATCGTGCAGGTGTAGTAATCCACGTCGCCGCTCCCCGCCGCGGCTGCGTCCTTCTTCTTAACCGCCACCAAATCCATCGAGCAGATGGGGCACTTGGCTTTTGGGTCATGGGTTTTGACGGATGGGTGCATGGTGCACGTGTAGTAATCTATGTCGGCCGGCTTGCTTCCGGCGTTTTGCTTCGCACAGCCCACTGTAAGAAAAACGGCGCCGATCACGGTGAGCACAAGTGCCATAAACGAGTAACGTTTTCCGATGGAACGCCTCCCCTCACCCCTTCCCTCTCCCCCGCTGGGGGAGAGGGAAGGGGTGAGAGGGATTCCGAACGATGCGCGGGGCGTGAACAGGTCGGGTTGGAACAGGAGGCATTCTCGGACAGGACGTGTATCGGAGTGCCGGGGTGTTGGCGTGTCGGAGTGCTGGAGTGCTGGAGCGCGGGAGTGGAGTGGGGTGATTCGGCCAGTGGGCCGGCGCGCGAATGATTCGCGAACCAACCGGCACGCCCACACTCCGACACTCTGACACTCCGACGCCCCGATACGGAAAACACGTTCGATAGAGTTCATTGGACTCCTTTCTCATGGTGCGGCCCCGAACCCGGCGCGCGCTTCGGATCCGTGCCGACCACGGTTTCCAGCTCCGCCAGCGCGACGAGGTATTCGGTGAGGTGATGCCAATACATGGATTCGGTCTCCTGCAAGCTTCGTTGCGCTTCGATCAGATTCAGGAAACCGGTCTTGTCGGTCTGGTAACTCAACCGCGTGGCGTTGACGTTCTGTCGAGCCAGCGGAACGATCTTGGTGCGGAAAAGCTCCGTGTGATGGTGAAACGTTTCGATTCGCCGCAAATGATCGCGCACGCGGCCGAGCGTTTCCTGTTGCTTCGCCTCCAACTCCTGGCGCGCGCTCTCCAGGCCCATTTTGGCTTCTTCGATCGCCGCTTTGTACTTCTTGCGATTCAACCACGGAACACTGAAAAAGATGCCGGTGTCGTATTCGCGGAAATCCGCGCCGGACCCATTGAATTGCCGGGCTTCCACGCGCAGTTCGGGATCGGGAACCCATTCGCGCCGGGCCAGGTCGTAACGCGCCTGCGCGGCGGCGAGTTTTTGCTGAGCGATGCGCACGTCCGGCACATGGGACAGGGCCAGCGCCGGCACATGCCGGGCATCCAGGACATGCGCGGCAAAGGCCGGCGGAGCGGGCCGCCCCACCGCTTCGCTGACCTGACGATTCATCAGGACATTGAGCCGGGATTCGGCGTCGGAAATCTCGCGCTCGATATCAAAGCGAGCTTCCTCTTGTTTGGCCAAATCCGTTTCTGCCAGCAACACGTCGCCCTGGGTTTGGGCACCGACCGCGTATTTCGCGCGAGTAATTTCGACGAACTGCTGAAGCAACTGGACATTCTTCCGGTTCAGATCGAGTTGTTCGTAAGCATTGGCCAAACGGTAGAAAGCCGTGCGCACCTGAGCCGCCAGGCTGAGTTCCACCCGCCGCAGTTCCTCGAACGTCGCTGCCGCTTCGGCAGCGGCGGCTTGAGCGCGTTTCCGGTTCTTGCCGGACAAAGGAATCGCTTGCGAGACCATCCATTCCGCGTCCGACACCGTGTTGAACCGGGTCGTGCCGGATCGCTCCACGTCCACGCCGACCTTCAAGTCATCCCACGCGCGAGCTTGGGGCACGCGTTGCTTCATGGCTTCCCAGTCGGCCCGCGCGGCTTTGAGGGAGGGGTTGTTGCTCAACACTTCGGAAACGATTTGCGGGAGGGAAAGGGCGTTGGCGGGGCCCGCTGAGGTGTCGCTCGCCTGAGCAACATTGACTCGTGCGAAGATTACGAGAAGGAGCGTGAAACGAGCCGCCAGGTTTTGAAGCGCACCAGTCCTTCCGCCTTCGCAGCACGCCATAGCGCCGCTTCGGCGCGACGGCGGCTGGGGCTTTTGATCCGCCGGGCAGGTCCAAAAGCGGACAACCTGCGCCGACGCCAGCACAAAGCTGAGAAGCGCGGCGCAGATGGCCCTCGCGGCTGGAGCAACGCGCGTGCAGCTCAAAGTCGAAATTTCAAATTCGAAATTTGAAATCACTTCTTGGCCTTGCTCAACTTCGCTGTGAACTTGGCGGCGTTCTTGTCGAAGTCCTTCTTGCAGTCCTTGCAGCAGAGCTTGATCTCCTGTCCATCATGGATGAACACGAACGGTTCGCCCATGCTGTCCAGTTTTTCGTCAGAGACGACGCAGAGCTGCAACGGATAAGGCTTCACCTTCTTTGCCGCCTCGTCGATCTTGGCGACAAACTTGGCCGTGTTCTTGTCGAAGTCTTTCCGGCAATCTTTGCAGCAGAGTTTCACTTCGCGGCCCTCGTGCACGAAGACAAAAGGTTCGCCCATGCTGTCCAGCTTCTCGTTGGAAACGACACAAAGGTTGAGAGGGTAAGGTTTCGCCTTTTTTTCGGCCTTCTTGTCCGCAGCCAGGAGGCCCGCAGAACTGCCCAGGAGCGCCGTCAGAAGTACAGTGAGAGGGAATGATTTGATTCGTTTCATAATTAGTTATCGACCTGTTAGATGTCCGAACGTTATACGCGTATTCCCTCAAAATCACTCGAATTATTTTTGAGCATCGCGGATTCACGACAATTCGTGAAATTCGTGGCTTCCCATGGAACCGTTCCTCCGGACCGTGGCCTTTAGGCCGCTTCAACGCTGGACTCCGGCGAGTGCGCGGAAGCAGCCTAAAGGCTGCGGTCCGTGCAGTTTTCGGTTCATGGGGCGAGAGCAGGCTCCCGATAGTGGTCATCCGTTCAGCCAAAGATCAACTGGCCTGGAAGCTTTGGCGTGGAAAGGCAGCGGGACTTTTTGGCCGGTCCGCGCCGAGCGATACGCGGCATACATGATTTCAAGCACCGCGCGCCCGTCTTCGCCGGTCACAAGCGGTGGCTTGTCTTCGCGGACGCATTCGATGAAGTGTTTCAGTTCCTGGGGATAACCTTGATTGAACGCCTCCTCAAAAATCGTAAACGACCAGCCCTTCGTCGAGCCCGCCTTTTCCATCGCATAACCGTAGCCTTTTTCGCTGTAAGTGAGCGCGGAGTTGCCGACAAAAAGATCCGCATAAATCACGCCGCCGGTTCCATAGACCTCCACGCGATCGTCCATGCCGCCGTGTTTGGCCCAACTGTTCTCCGCGATGCCAATGGCGCCGCCTTCAAATTCCACCGTGCACACCGAGTTTTCTTCGGCGCGCGTCCGGCCTTTGTGGATCAAGCCGTTTTGCATGTGGGCGTAAACCGAGACCGCTTTGGGGCGCCCGCCTAGCATCCACCGAAACCAGGCGATGCCATGGCAGCCCATGTCCATGAGCGCGCCGCCGCCGGATTGGTTGATGTCGTAAAACCAATCGCTGTGCGGGCCGGAATGTTTCTCGCATTGGCGCATCTGGAAAATCGTCCCCACGGCGCCCTCATTGACGAGCTTGCGCACGCGCTCGTATTTCGGCGCGAAGCAGAGTTCCTCCGCGTACATTAGTTTTCGATTGGCGCTCTTGCATGCCGCGATCATTTCGTCGGCTTCCTCCAGCGTCACGGCGAACGGTTTCTCGATGATGATGTGCTTGCCGGCTTTAACGGCGCTCAGGACCGCGCGGTGATGCAGAAAGTTGGGCACGCAAATATCCACCACTTCGCAGCCGGACTCGGCGATCGCTTTGTCCAGGTCGTTAAAGGCACGCGGAATTTTGTGTTTGCGGGCGAACGCCTCGGCTTTTTGGGCATCGCGCGTATAAACTGCGACCACTTCTGCGTCCGGCACGAAACGGTGGTACGATTCCATGTGGATGTCTGCGATGAACCCGGCGCCGAGGAGAGCCACTTTTGTCTTCGCCATGCGCGGGATAGTAGGACAGGCATCCTGCCTGTCAAACGATCAGGCGATGACGGCGACAAGATCGAATCTACAGTTCAACCCACGAAACACACTAAGGGTCTGTGCAAAAATAAATTCCGGTTTTGCTGGAGGCGATTTCGCTTTCTGGCGAGGCACGACGAAGGAGCATAGCCAGGGCTCTGCGACTGAGGAGAAACGAAGCCAGAAAGCGAAATCGCCCC
>VHCZ01000224.1 GCA_016871535.1 Verrucomicrobiota bacterium | reverse complement strand
GAATTTTGCCTGGGGCTGCGTTGCTCCTCGGTCACAGCCCCACTGGCGGGGGATGCTCGCTCGTCGCGCCTTGCCCCAGGCCAAATTGGGCGCAACGAACGTGAGCGTATTTACGAAACGGACCACTAAGTCCTCATGCGTAAAACGTAAAATGTAATCGTGAGTTTACGCCTTCGGTTGCATCTCTGAGCCGTAACAGCTCAACCGGGAACCCTAACTACGTACTCCATCTGGCAGCAGGTCGCGCAGCATTACGCGAATGCTCCCGCCACCGTCGCCTTCGAATTGCTCAATGAACCGCGAGATGCCGCGACCACCGCGGTCATGAACAAGATTTACGCCGAGGCCATTCGCCGCATCCGCGGCACCAATCCCAGCCGAACCATTTTCGTCGGCCCGGCAACTACAACAGCCTGGACGAACTGAGCCTGGATAACGGGCAGGGGCTTCTGCTTCCCAACAATGATCTGAACGTGATTGCCACGGTGCATTCTTACGATCCCTATTATTTCACGCATCAAGGCGCGGAATGGGCCTTGCCCGACACCGCGACGGTCGGAGTGATCTTCCCAGGGCCGCCGCTGACGCCCCTGCAACCGCACTCCAGCATCCAGCACGATTGG
This sequence comes from Verrucomicrobiota bacterium, assembly GCA_016871535.1. Lineage (NCBI taxonomy): Bacteria > Pseudomonadati > Verrucomicrobiota > Verrucomicrobiota bacterium. The sequence goes on along the minus strand of VHCZ01000224.1, from coordinate 9,388 downwards.
GTCAAAACCTGGTTCAAGGAATACAATGCCAAACCGACCGCCTTCAATCCGAGCAGCACCTTCGCGTTTCGCGGCCGGCTCCTGCGGGCCAAGCGTTGGGCCGAACAATGGGGACGCCCGGTTTACGTCGGAGAATTCGGCTGCTACTCCAAATCTACAGACCCGACTTCACGGGTGAATTATTATCGCGACATACGCGCGACGATGGACGAACAGGGACTGGGCTGGGCCATGTGGGACTGGAAATCCGGCTTCCATTACATCAAAGACGGACGCCCGGATCCGCCGGAATTGCGCGAAGCGATGTTTCCTCCGATCAAACTGCGCGTCCCGGCGAGCGGCACTCTCGAATTTGATGGCGCCGTCGGAAAAACCTACGTCGTGGAACGAACCGCTTCGCTGAGCGGACCGATCAACTGGACCGCGATCTCGACCCAGACTCTGACCACCCCCCAAATGGCGTTTGCGGATCCGGAAGCGGCTCAACTGAGCGGCGCGTACTATCGGGTGAAATGGTTGAAATGATCCGATCCCGGCGCTTTGACGCCGTGACGGAGGCGAGCGAATAGAAGTATTGCAGCGTTGAGCCATGCAGCGACTGTTGGAAATGGTTTCGCGGAACTCCACGCACGTACTCCCGGCTTTAGCCGGCCGGGAGCGCCGGGGCCGCCTAAAGGCGGGACTACAAACCACCGCCGATTCATCGGAAGTTTCGTTGGTTTCAGGCTCATGCCCACGCTCATGAACCCATCGTCGGTAGGGCGAGTCCGTCCCGGCGAGCCGCTCGACGTGCTCGGAACACGCTCAACGCCAATTGGGGAACCGCCTTCGCCGGCTTCGACGCCGTCGAGATTCCCAAGCGATACCCGCCCGATCACCGTGATCCCGGGTATCACGACCTGATCGAATGGCGGAAAACGAGCATCGGCGATTTCATCGCGTTGGGCGCCGCCGCGGCCCGGCGGGCGGATCCGAATCATCTCCAGACGTATTCCATGGCGGGCGGAATCTTCAACGGCAACGACGCCAACAACACGGCGGAAGATGGCAAGACCATCGTGGAACGCTGCGCCGCCGCGGGAGCGCCGCTTGATTTTTGGTCCGTGAACAATTATGCCTGGGCCTCCTTCGGCAGCGAACTGCGCTCGGCGGACTTTGGCGTCGCCAAGTATCAAGCCTTGACCGGGCTGCCGATCATGATTTCCGAAACCGGCCACAGCAGCACCGAGGATTCGCTGGGTGACGGCGCTGCCGAACGCCAGCCGAAGGCCATTCCGAGCACGATCTGGGAATCCCTCATGTCCGGCGCGATGGGCGTCCATTTGTTTCACTGGAACGACCGGAGCCAGTTCACCCAGGGCTACTTTCTCCGCGAACGCGGCTTTGGCATCGTGAACCAGGATCGCACCCCGAAGAATCCCGTTTATGGAAACGTCCTGGGAATGCTGCGCCGGATGGCGGATATCCGGATCGAGAATCTGCTCGGCGGCTCGTCCAACCCGGCGCCGGACGTGCAATTCTTCTGGAGCACCAACGCCGAAATGGTCTGGCCGCGCGCCAATCAGGAACACGCCATGATCTGGGGCGCGCTGAAACGCGCCGGCTACCAGCCCGGCATCATCGACGACGCGCAATTCGAGCGCGGCGCTTACTCGAATGCGCCCGCGCTGCTGCTCTCCCGGTGCACGCAGATGAATCCAAGACATCTGGACACAATCCTCGACGGCGTGCTCGCCAGCGGCGTTCACGTTCATGCGAACGCGGACTTGCCCGGACAATTCAACGCTTACTATGCGCGGAATCCGGACTGGATCGCGCGCATGAGTTCCATCTTTGGCCTCGCGGTCAGCGGCGCCACGCCGGGTTTTGAATCATCGCCTACAAATAACCGCCCGGATTATCGGCTTTGCCGGAATGGCAGCATCCTGATTTCGTTGCTCAACGAGCACACGAATCGCGCCACCGTCATGATATCCGCGCCGGCTTTGTTGAGCGGCCGCGTCGTGGAGAATCTGACCTCCGGCGGGATTCTCACTTCGGACGCGTCCGGCAAGGTTGGCCTGACTCTCGCTGGCGACGATTATGTGCTGCTTTACGCCTACCCAAGCCGCGACGGACGCGACGAATCCTTGATCAATTCAAGCCCCGCGAAGCTCTGGTTCGAGTCGGCGCCCACCGCAATCCTGCCCGGCGTCGGGTTCGGAGTTTCGATGGGCTACGACATCCCGTTGGCCACGGGATTGAAGCTCTTCATGAATCTGGAGCGCGTGGGCCTGAGAAACCGCGTCTTCGCCACCGCCGAAGGCAATGCCCTTCTCAAGGGGAAGGGAACGCACGAACTCCGGCTCCGCATTCCCGACGCCGATCTCAACGATCCGCTCTACGTGTCGTCGCGGGCTGGCGCTGAATACGCCTTTCACGCCTGGCTCGAACACGCCGGCGCAAGAATCAGTGAAGCGTGGTTGCCCGTGCGCGTATCGCTCGGCGTGCGCCCGGTGGCCCCGCCGACCACCGCACTGGTTCCTCGCCAGAACTATCAGATCGCTCTCGAATGGGATGAATTGCCTGCGTATCTGCCAGGCGACACGACTCCGTTTGGCCGCACGGCGCTTTGGGATTCACTCCGGTCAACGGAGCAGCACTACAACCTCGTCCTGGAACTCTTGTCCGGAAATCAGGTCGTGGCCGCGAACACATTTTTGACTCGATCCGGCACGGGCCGGCACGTGTTTTCCGGAGTGGTGCCCGCAGGGGCGGCCGGACCGTACACGTGGGCCGCGCGCGTGGAGACCGCTCCAAACGTGGTCACGTCCGACCTGTTGGATAGCTTTGAAGGGCGCGACCGCGGCGAGGATTTGCTGCCGTTCAAACCGTGGTTCAGCTATACGTATGCGCAGTCGAACAGCCCGCGGATTCTTTCTCAAGGCATCGTGAAACAAGGCAATGACGACCAGGCCAACCAGACCGCGTTCCTGGTCGTGACCAACGCGGCAAATGCAGGAGCGTTTTCCGGGTTCGGGTTGATTCGAGGATTGACCAACGCCTGGGCCTTGCCCGCGGACAGGAAGCTCTGGACCAATTACCTCTTCGCTTTTGCTTTCAAAGAAGAAAGCCGGTTGCCGTGCGTGCTCGAAATGCAGGTCAAGGATATCAACGGTCACTGGGTGGAATTCACCAAGCCCTACCAGCCCGGCGCCAACGGGTGGGACAGCATCCGTGCTTCGCTCGCAGATTTTGTTTCCTCTCCGGCTGGCGGAGGTTTTGATCCCAATGCCTTCGTCGATCTGGCCCTCAACGTCCGCATGCAGCGCACGAACGCGACTTATCAGGCGCTGTTCGACAACGTCCTGTTCACCGGCCCGCCGCGTCTTGCGGACGACTTCGAGGACCGCACGCCGGGCGCGGATTATTCGCGCATCGTTCCGTGGACCGGCTACGGCTACGACCACGCGGGGCACCTTGACGTCAAACTCAACCAGGGTGTCGGGTTGCCCGAAGCCATCGACGGCAGCCAGTCGGCATTCGTGGTCGCGTGGAATCGAAAGGATGCGGGAGATTTCGCGGGCTTTGGCATGTTTCGCCCTTTCGCGCGCGAATGGTCCTTGCCCGGCGGCGAGGTCGTCACGAGTTACTCCAGCGAGAATGATCTCCTGCGCATCACGGGCATTGCGCGCGCCGCCTCGGGCAATTTGACGGTCTCCTGGTTGGGGCCGGCGGTTTTGCAGGTGGCAAACGACGTGACCGGCCCCTGGACCGACGTGCCCAGCGCGACCAACCCGCAAGTCGTTCAGCCGTCCGCGTCGCCGCGGTTCTACCGGCTGCGCAAGTGATGCGCGCGCGTCTTCACTCAAGAAAAATCGAAATCCGAAATCCGAGACAAAGCAGAATGAGCAAATGGGCAAAATCCGAATCGGGAATTGCCACGGCCTTGGTTTTGGATTCCGCGCGGCGAGCGGCGTTGTGGGGCAGGCTTTCCAGCCTGCCGGTTCGGGGACTTTCCAGTCCCCACCCGCGCGGTTCGCGAAACGGCGCTGGAAAGCACCGTGAACCCGCAGGCTCGAAAGCCTGCGCTCCTCGCTCGAAGACAGAGATGCGCGCCGAGGAACGGTCCCGCTGCGGTCTTGCCCGCGGCAACGGGCTTTGATCTAGTTTGTCAGTCCGACAACCTTATGCCCCCCGCCAATCCCTTTGCCGAATTCGAATCCAAGATGCGCGGCGCAGGGTTGGGCGGCCCCACTATCCGCGCCTTCGAGAGAAACTACTCTACGCTCCTGGGTGAACAAACGGCACTCATCCGAATTCGCGAAAGCCGCATCGAGCCGGTGGCGGACTTGCTGAGATTCGAAGACATTCGGGAAACTTGCGCCGATCCCGCCCTGCTCTCGCAAACGGTCGCGCTGAAGCTCAACGGCGGATTGGGCACCGGCATGGGATTGGACGGCCCGAAGTCTCTGCTCAAAGTCAAAGACGACTTGACCTTCCTGGACATCATCGCACGCCAGATTCTTCACCAACGCCGGCGGCATGGAGTGACGCTGCGGCTTCTGCTGATGAACAGCTTCAATACCAGCCGCGAGACGCTCGCGTTCCTGCGCCGATACGCGGATTTGGGCGAACCGCAAAGCTTGGAGCTGATGCAGAGCCGGGTGCCCAAGGTCGATGCCGCCACGCTGCGCCCCGTCCAGTGGCCCCAAGATCCGGACTTGGAATGGTGCCCGCCCGGCCACGGAGACATCTATCCATCGCTGGTCGTGTCCGGCTGGCAGGAGCGGCTCTTGAACGAGGGTGTGAAATACCTATTTGTGTCGAACTCCGACAACCTCGGCGCCACGCTCGATCTGAATTTGCTCGGTTTCTTCGCCGCGTCGGGCTGGCCGTGCCTCATGGAAGTGGCCGAACGCACCGCCGCCGATCGGAAGGGCGGCCATCTGGCGCGGGCGCAAGGGAAACTCATCTTGCGCGAACGCGCTCAATGCCCGGACTTCGATCTTCCCGCGTTCGAGGACGTCCAGCGCCATCGCTTCTTCAACACCAACAATCTTTGGATTCGCCTGGACGTGTTGGACCTCATGCTCAAGCGATTCGACGGCTTCATCCCGTTGCCGGTGATTCGGAACGAAAAAACCGTGGACCCGCGTCTCAAATCGTCACCCAAGGTTTATCAACTGGAGACCGCCATGGGCGCCGCGATTGAATGCTTCGACGACGCCGGCGCCATCGTCGTGCCACGGAGCCGGTTCGCGCCGGTCAAGACCACGTCCGATCTCCTCGGCCTTCGTTCGGACGCTTACGTTCTCACAGACGACCAGCAAATGGTCCTGGCGCCGTCGCGCCAAGGCATCCCGCCGACGATCGACCTGGACGGCGATCACTACAAACTGATGGATCAGTTCGACGACAAGCTTCGCGACGGCGTGCCGTCCCTGATTGATTGCCAGGAATTGGTGGTCCGCGGGCCGGTCCTGTTTAGCGGTCGCGTCCGATTCCAGGGCAAGGTGAAGATCGCGAATCGCGACGCAGAAGCCCGCCCGTTGCCGGAAGGGACTTACGCAAACTGCGAAGGCGAGGTGTAGTTTTCACAGGAGGGAACGGAGGCATCCTCCGGCAACATCAGCCATTGGGATTGGGATTTCGGCGATGGCACGGCGCACAGCAGCGAGCGCAGCCTCACTCACGTCTATCATGCGCCCGGCCGATTCACCGCGACTTTGACGGTCACGGGAACGTTGTTTGTGGGCGCCAATGGCCTGATCGGCTTCGCAAGTTCCGGCCTTGCCTCCGCGGCGAACATCGACTTGCCGAATGCCGCGGCGCCCAACGCCCTGATTGCGTCCTACTGGGCAGACCTGAATCCAGCCCAGGACGGCAGTGTGCGCACCGGCACGAGCGGCGCCGCGCCGAACCGGCGCTTCGTGATTTCATCGAGGCCAACAACACCACCAGTTTGAAAATCCGCATCCAGGACAATCGCGTGTCGGTGACCCAGTAACGGCGCTCCCTGTGGCTTCCCACAACATTCCGGCTGGCGAGGCGCCAGCCGGAACACGCGAGGCGCGTGTGCTCCCCCGGGCGAAGCGCCGCTTTAGCGCTGGGTCAGACCCCGCCAGCTTGGCTGAGTGCGTTCCACGGTTCGACGAGCCGGAGCTTCTTGGCTGCGAGTTCCCGATAGCAATCCGGCAAATCGAATTCGCGCAAAACACCCGGCAGAAACGAGGACAACGGCCACGCGTAATCCTCCCTCTTCGCGATCTCCGCGTAGGACGCGAGCGCGTTCTTCAAGGTGACCTGAACAATTCGATCCGCCAGAAGCGCCGCGAACGCCGCCGGAATCGCACCCCATCCTTTCCCGGCAAGATGAACTTCCTTGATGCCGGCGCTCTCCAGCCAGTCCACAACCCGGAGCACGTCGTGAGTTTTCTGACCCACATACGGCGTGTCCAGCATGAGGGAATGGATCCCGTAGAAGTAGTCGCTGCCGTACGGTTCGAGGAAGCTGTTGTCGCCGCACGTATTGGGCCGCGACTCGCCCATGCCCCGGACATCGCAGGCGTAGAATTCGGACGCCGGCTCGGCTGCGAGCAGTTCGCGAACGAGCGGTTCGGTCCGGAGCTCGGCGTCGCTCGAATGATGCGAGACATACAACACGGCGCGCGTCGGGCCTTGTGGCGGACGCGAATGATGCGCCTGATCGGACAACCGATAAACCAGCGCGTGGATTCCGGGTTCGGTCGCCACGGCGTAAGTGGTGAAATGGCTCTTCGGAAAAGCGCGGCTGCGAATGGGCCGAATGATCCGGTACTCCGGCGCGCGCTCTCCACGAGCGATCGCGTCTCCCGTCCTCCCGACACTCTCTCGCCGAACGATCCCCCTCACCCCATCCTTCTCCCCCTCGGAGGGGGAAAGGGTGTCCGCAGGACGGGAGAGGGGGACGTTCACGGCGCCAAAGCGCGATTCATTCGGCATATTCTCTGCGCCGCCGAGCTTCAGAATTTCCCGGACCGCGCCGGCAAGCTTCGGTCCCGTCAATGCCGGCCGGCGCCTTTCCATTTCAACAGCCGTTGCACGCGTGAACGAGAACACCGTCCTGGACCCGAGCTCAGAGACTTGGCCTTTAGGCGCGCACCAGAGCGTTTCGTCTTTCTCGAGGGTCAACTGCGGCTCGGCCTGCGCGTTGGACACACCCGTGACGCGATTGAACCAGCGATACATCGCTTCGCGGTTCTCCTGCGAGTAACCGTGATAAGTCGGTCCCAGAAAGAGGCCGATGCTTTCTTCTGCCCCCAGCAAAGCGTAGAGCCGTTTCAGCCGGCGAAACGCGTCTTCGAGGCCGCGCGCATCGAAGTAGTCCTTCTCCTTGCCGAGAAGGATTACTGGCTTCGGCGCGAGCGCGGCGATGAAGTCTTCGTGGTCCAATCCGAGGCCCAGCACGCGCGGCGGACATTGCTCGGTGTCGGCAGGCAGTTCATTTTCCACATTCCGCAGAAAGCTGGTCACGAAACAACTCGGCGCCGCCATGGTCCAGCGTTGGTCTAGCCCGCACAGCCACGTTGTCAGCGTGCCGCCGCCGGAATTTCCCGTGACCCCAACGTGGCGCGGGTCCACCTCCTCGCGTGTGAGCAGGTAATCCAGCGCCCGAATGCCGTCCCAGGCGCGCCACGCGCCGAAGAATTCGCCGATCAGGAATTGTTGATTGCCCGCATACAGATGTTCCCGGACGCCGACGCCGATGCGCGATTCGAGTTTTTCGTTCGGATACTGCAGCCGTTCGCCCTGGCCGATGGGATCGAAAATCAGCACCACGTAGCCTTGCCGCGCCAGACCTTGAGCGAAGGATTGGTACGCTTCGTTGGCTTTGCCATTGTTCGAGTGGCCGCAGGACCCGACCACGCCCGGCAGCGGAAATTTTCGCCCTTTCGGAACATAGAGATTGCTCGTCACCAAAAACCCGGGGCGGCTCTCAAAAATGATTTTCTCGATGCGGTACGTGTCCCGTTCGACCACGCCCGTGACTCGCGGATTAAGCGGCGTTTTCTCCGGCGCCGGACCGAAGCTCGCGCGAATTTTTTCACGGACCGACTGCACGTACGCTTCGGCCTCCGCTTTGGTGCGCAAGTGTTTCTGCCGCTCCCAACCCTGCTCCAGCGCGGCGCGAACCCGGCTTACGAAATATTCCTGAACCATCCGGGGAAAGCGGTTGAGCGGTTCGCGCGGCGCGGAGGCTGGCGGTTCGGCCGCCCAAAGCGACGGCGCAAGGCCGAGATCGACCACGCTCAAGCCCAGCGCGCCCAGGGCGGTGCGGGCAAGCGCCTGCCGGCGGCTGACGGTGAGGTGGCTGGGACTGGATTGGGAAGGCAAGAAGTCTGGCCAGAGAGGTTGCATCCTTTCCTTATGGGATGCACTACAGCGGAGGGTCAAGTGTTCTTCAGTTTTATTTCGCCGCTTAAGAGGCGTTCCAATTCGGCGGTGAGTCCTAGTTCCTTCGCCCACTGCTTCAGATAACTCTTATCCAACGCATCGGCTTGCACGGCCACCACGCCCGCCGCGTCGCCAAGCTGCCGGTCAGACGGCGTAATGCGATTCCAGATGAGCTTGTGCAGGATGACGTCTTCCGCCGAGGCAATCCACGCGGGCTCGCTCCACAGCGTGACCTGGACGCGCCGCCGGAGCATTTCCCGGTCGAACGGCTCGGGCTTGGGCAGCCAGAAATCCACTTTCAGCGCAGAGCGCGTGTCGATGGCATTGAACTGGTGTGGCGGCCGGTAGGCGGCGCGCACGGCGGCTTCCTCGATGTAAAAATCACCGCTGAATTCCTGGAGAATGCGCGGCACGGCGGACGTTGGCAATTGCACGACGAAATCCAGATCGTGCGTGGTGCGCGGAATTCCCCAGTAGTTGCTCGCCATCGATCCAGTGAGATAGTACGTCACGCCGGTCCGGTTCAGCCGGCGCAAACAATCCACCAGAAGTTCTCGTTCGCTCATGCGCCGCGCGCAAGTTCGAGGCGGCGACGCAGCAGGCGTTCGACTTCAGCGGCATCCGCCTTTGGGTTTTGCCGACGGATGCCTTCGCGCGCAATATCGCAGGACATCTCGTGCAACTCCAAGGCAACCGCCAGCCGCTGCTCTCCGGTCATGCTGCGGTAGCGCTCGATCTGCTTGGCCAATGCGCTTGCTGCATCCATGAATGTCCGATACGCCAATTCGCCGTCTCTCACAACCTTAAACTCAGCCCAGGGGTGACCCTTCAGTTAAGGGACTGTGCAAAAATAACTTCCGGTTTTGGCGGGAGCGCCGCCTGGCCGGATGCAAGGCGCGAGGAGGGAGCATCCCCGTTTTGGGGCTGTGACCGACGAGCAACGCCGCAGCCGGCCAGGCGCCGCCCCGCCCCG
>VHCZ01000223.1 GCA_016871535.1 Verrucomicrobiota bacterium | reverse complement strand
GACCGGGCGAAGTCCGCCGATTCAACGTTCGCGGCGGTTTCGCGTTGAGCCGGATCACCGATATCCCGTTTTTGACCGCGCCTTGAGCCAATCGATTTAGCGACTCATCACAACACCATGAAGCCTCAGCCTATGAACTCACTCCCTCACCGCGCCGCTTGCTGGCGGGCCACCCTCACCATCCTGCTCCCCTGCTTCCTGGCCGTACCCTGGAGCCGCGCCGCGGATGCCAATCCGCCCGAGCGCATGAGCTACCAAGGCTTCCTGGCCGACGCGAACGGCGTGGTCCTGGGCAACGACAGCCCCCGGAATTACACCGCCTTCTTCCGCATCTACACCGCCGCGACCGGGGGGGTCGCCCTTTGGGCCGAGCAGCAAACCATCACCGTGGACAAGGGCTACTTCAGCGTCCTGCTGGGGGAAGGCAGCGTGGTGGGGAGCGAACCGCACGCCAATCTGTCGGGTATTTTCACGGGTTCATCGGCATCCGAGCGCTACATCGGGATCACGGTCCGCGGCCTCTCCACCACCGATGTGGAAATTGCGCCCCGGCTCCAACTGCTCGCGGCGCCCTACTCGTTCCTGGCGCGAAACGCCGTCTCGCTGGTGAACGATCAGGGAGCGCCGTTTGTGAATATCACTTCGGGAACACTCGCAGCCATTGGCATTGGCGCCCCAATACAAAGCACCGGTTCAGGCGGCAACGCCCGCGGCGGCAAGGCCGTGGACCTCCAATTGACGAGGGACAACAACACCCAGGTGGCGGGCGGGGAATACAGCACCATCGCCGGGGGACGCAAAAACACCGCCAGTGCGGTCAACAGCACGGTCGGAGGTGGTGATATGAACCGGGCGACGGGTCTGACTTCGACGGTGTCGGGTGGCTTCAATAACCAGGCGACAGCCACGGAATCGTTCATCGGCGGCGGGGTGGGCAACACGGCCTCGGGTGACAAATCCACGGTGGCCGGCGGCAATGGGAATACCGCGAGTGGACCGCGCGCGTTCGTGGGCGGCGGCGAAGGGAACACGGCCAGCGGGGATCGGAGCGTCGTTCCCGGAGGACTTTCCAACACCGCCGCCGGGGAATACAGCTTTGCGGCCGGCCGTCGTGCGAAAGCCAACCATCATGGCAGCTTCATTTGGGCCGACAACACGGACACCGACTACGGCTCCGGCGCCGCCAATCAATTTCGCGTCCGAGCCACGGGGGGGACCGCGATCTCGGGAGCGCCGGCGCGGAACCTCGCCAGTGCCAAACAATTGCTGGTGACCGACACGGATCAGGGCGTCGGCAGCGGCACCGGCTTGCGTCTCGGCTTCCACCATGTTCCTAACGTCTATTGGTCCGGCGTGATCCAGTCGGTTGGCGGTGACGCCCCCACCGAACTTCGACTGAACCCGAGCGGGGGACGGGTCGTGGTGGGAAGCGGTGGACTCCAGGTGGACGGACCCATCACCGGCGGGGGGTCGATTCCGATCGGCGGCATCATCATGTGGTCGGGAGCGATCAATGCCATTCCGACGGGCTGGCGCTTGTGCGACGGCGGTGGCGGGACACCCGATTTGCGGAATCGATTTATAGTCGGGGCTGGATCTAGCTATAACCCAGGGAATACAGGGGGGAGGGATCAAGTGACGCTGAGTGTCAACAACCTCCCGGCGCACAGTCACAGAATCTCGGATTTGGACCGCACGGGCAATCCAGACGGGTGGCGTGATGGTGGACGACATTATTGGCGGAACGCCAGCTATCAAGGCCATACCGACATGGGCAAAGAAACCGACGTCACCGGCGGAAACCAGGCTTTCGACATTCGTCCGCCCTTCTACGCCTTGGCGTTCATCATGAGAACTCAATAACCGCGGACGGTTTCAACGAATTCTTGAAGCTCATGCCTATGCGAACATATGTGGCGTTCTTGATGGGTGTTCAGTTGCTGGCAATTGAGGCTGCGGCACAAACGTTCCCGCTGGAGATTCGGCAGCAGAAGACACCTTACAATTTCCAATCTCCGCGAGGATCACCCCTTTCCACCACCGTGAACAACCCGCCCGGTTCGGACGGCCGGACGCCCTCGGTGAATCAACAAAGCGATGCCGGATTGCCCACGACTGTACCCACGGTCAAACAATTTCAAGGTTTTGTCTCGTACGGAGCCCTGGCCCGTCCGGTGACGCCTCTGAACCTGAACTCGAATCTGAACCTCGCCAAGAACGCGGAAGCGGCGCAGTTGCCCCGAGGCAAGGTCAACAATGTCATCGTGGTCGTGATGACCTCGGCGCAAGTCGGGGCGCCCTTCGTCATGCGCCGCACCGCCTTCCTTTTCGGCAGCATCATTCCGGTGCCGGACACGAACGAGGACGGGCAATTGCTTTCGGGCAATATCCTCCGCGAGGATTATTGGCTGGCGGAACCGCATTCCGCCAACGATCACGCCAATGCTCCCTATTACTGGAGTCCGCACGCCAGGACGGTCTTCGCCATTCAACCGGGCCCGATCAGCATCGCCTGGAAGAGAAATAATCCAACCACCATTAAACCGAGCGACTATGAAGCCAATCCGAGCAAATACTCGCTTGAAGCCGGGAATTATTATCGGCTCTTCACGGCGTCCTATGTCGTCTCCGGCAGCCCGGTCAAGACGCCTCGGAAGATTTATTGGACCGAGGGAACCTTCAGACGGGTCAGCAAGCCGGTGACCGTTCCTGCCGCCCGCGTCGGGGCGATTCGATTCGTGTACAACAACAACTTCCCCGAGCGGGTGACCGAGGAATTTCGCGCGCCGGGGCAGACCTTCTTCGCTCAGACCAACCGCTTGGAGGAAACCCGGACGCTATGGTATGACGCGCAACTCGGGCAAATCTACGCCTACAACCGGGAAGGCCGCGTGTTCATGGAATTGCTCGGCGACCCCCGTGAGGATGGGATTACTCGGAGGCACTTGGGTTACGAGATAATCGACGTGCGGCAGCAAACCACGCCGGTTGATATCACCACGGATTTGGGAGACCGGATCGCTCCGTTCGACGGCTTCTTCGGCGGCGATGCTCTCCATCCCGAGCCGCTCACCCAGGGGAACGGGCCTTCGTTTCATTTTGAGTGGAACACCCAGGCCGTGTCGCAAAGCAGTCAGGGAGGGTCGAGAGTCGAACTTTACGCCATCCGTGAAACTCTGAATCTGAACGATCTCCTGATTCACTGGATGGAGGAAGGGCAATTGGGGTTGCGCTGGCCGGCCCGCTTCGTCCGCTATCGCCTCACCTGGCCGGAAGACGCGGCCAGATACAGCCATTACTTGCGGCAGCGCGTGACCTCCGAAGCCGAGGCCAAGGTCACGGCAGTCCCGCTGCCCACCGATAACACTCCGATGATCGCGTATCAGGATCCGCTGGACCGTCCCCGGGCCAAGATGACCGAGGATCTCAAGTTCTTCACTCATCTGGAACCCGCGTTCCCGGCGCATCGGACGCTCTTGCGGTTTTCCTCCGGCGAAAACGTCATCTTCGAGCGCGTCTTTTCCTGGCTGGAGGACCACCTGACGGTCAATGCTTCCGGCCGGACCGAAGGAGTCAATCTCGCCAACACGGTTGCGACGTCACTCCTGGCCTGGAATCCGCAGACCGAAAAGTTGACCTTCACCAATGAGGTCCGGATGCCGCGCGTGGTGGAGGACATCGCCCCGGTGGGAAATCGGATCTCCGCGCCGGTCCTCGAGTTGGGCTCGGCTTCGAGCGAAGTTTATTGGTCGGGATTTATCCGGGAAGACAAGGGGAATTTGTTTCATCCGACCGCTTACGTGAGTCCGTTCGCGGGCGGATTCACCAACGCCAACCGGGGAGCGATCATCCCGGTGAACGCCATTCCCGGAAGCAACCGGCTTGAGGTTTGGTGGTTCCGACAGAATCCGACCGATCTTTCGCGCGGATTCAAGCCGATCTACTGGCCGTCCGCCATTGGCCGGTACACGCTGCAATGGCCATCCAATCCGCGCGAGATCGTTCTGGCTGGAAACGACGGCAGCGGTCCGCTGGCGAGTCTCGAAGCCAAGGGCAGAATCTATCAACAGGACAATCGATCCAGCCCCGGATTCAATCCCAATGAAGAACACGCGTTGATGCTGGGCGGACAAGCCTACGCGCTCCGAGACGACCTGAACATCACTTCGGGCCAAGCGTATTCCTCCGATCCTTTCGTGCTGGTGGACTACACGGCATCGGACGGGCGGCCCGCCGTGGCGGCGTTCAAAGTTTTGCGCGAGAAGCCCGCCGCGGGAATCGTATTCGATTACATCACCGAAGCCGGCACGATTCTCCAGGCGCCGATGCCCCTGCCGTTCCTTCCGCCTCCGGTGGCAGGCTCGGGCGCCGGCGCGATCAATTACAACACCGAACCCGGCGGGGCCGATGGGGATCTGCCGGTGAATTGGAACCAGGCGACGCATGGGAACGGTCCGTTCGGCCACTACAAGAAGTTCACCTACCGCGACCGAAAAGAAAGCTACTGGGTTTACCGCGGGTTACACGCCGGCGCGCCGGCTCTCGACGCCGGTAAGTATGACGCCACCAAGGGCGCGTTCGAATCGCTGCCGGCGGCCAGGGCCGTGATGGGCGAGGATTTCAGTTACACGATTCACGCCTCCCGGCGCGCCGAGAGTCTCAGAGTCCAGGCAGCGCTGCCGGCTTGGCTAACGATCGATGGGCTAACTCTCAAAGGCAGGCCGATCGAGGGCCAGGCCGGGTCCAACACGCTTGCGCTGGTGATCACCGCCATCGATGACGGCAGCAGCGTGACCAGGAGTTTGGCGCTCACGGTGGCCGCCGGCGGAAACGTCGTCACCCAGGGACCTTTGGAAATTGTGTCAAACAACAGTTTTGCCGGAGGCAACGTGGCTTACGTCGGACGGCCGCCTTACTTGGCCAACTCGCCTATGCCGAACAACAGCTTCACGATGCGGTTTTACTACAAGAACCAAGCGGCCTTCTCCTGGCCGGGCTACGTAAACCCGCCCGCGGTCGGCGCGATCGTGCCTTATCTTCGTCCGAAAAACGCGCAAAACCAGTTCGTCGGCGAAGCCTCTTCGAGCGATACGCCTGCGCTGGATATTGTCTATCGGCCGGTGTGGCCCGTGCAAACACCGCAACTGCGCTACGCGGACACCTTGACCCTGCCGAAGACGGGCCTGCCGGCGGTGCGCGGGCAAAGCAGCCTCCAGTTGCTCTACCAACAGTCGATTGCGCGGGACATCACCGCCGCCAAAGTGAGCGTCATCCTGCACGATCCGACGCGCGAGAAGTCCTTCGGTATCGCGCAGCAAGGCTTGGAGAAACTGCCGGACGGAATTCGAACCGACACTTATCAAGGCAAGACCTATTTCCCCAACCTGCCGCCGCATTTGGCGCAACGGCTGTTCTTTGATCCGACTCGCGGGACCAAGGGCCACCTCGTCTTCAAAGGTGAATTCAAGGACGAACCGTTGGGCGAGAAATACCTTCTTCTGAACGTGCTCGCCGGAACCGATCTGGAAAAGGTCAAAGCCCTTTGTCCGGCCGCGGACCCGAAAAAATCGCAATGGGACGCCGCCGTTACGGGATTGGCCACGACGGTCGAGACGTTCTATGAAAACCCCGCCCGTCCGGGAACCTTCATCCCCAACCCCGCGTTGACCTTCACGAAGGGAATTGGCGATCTCACGGAGGTGCCGGACGACGACACCGCCGTCGATTCGTACGCCCTGAGCGCTTCAGGACCTGGCACAGGCTACGTCACGTTGATCTCCGGCAACGGTCTGCCGGCTTCCACGCCGGCGGGAGCGCCGGTTTCGCTCCACATTCTCAGAACGACGGCGCCTCTTTATCGGGGCGAGGTGAAGGTGATTCCTTCGACCAATCCTTTGGACGAACAAGTCACTTTCCAGCACACCGCGGATTTGGCGGGCCGTTTCGACGACTACCATTATCAGTGGAAAATCGCGCCGCCCGTGGATGGGTTGCCGCCGGATTTCAACTCCATTTCGGTGTCGGCCGACGGCAACGGACTGCCCCGTTTCCTCGTGGGCGGGGCTGGAATCCAGGCGCTCGTGGACAATTACGTGATCATGCGCTACCGGCCGATTAACGCGAGCCACCCCCTCTACAACCAGTGGTCCGAATGGTCCGAGCCTCAGCTCGCCGAAGGTTGGATCAAGCGCGTGCTGGCCGGCATCAACCCGTTCAACCAGCGGGTGGGCGACCTGTTCAACAACCAGGTCAACACCGACGTGAGCCTGCTGACTCAAGCGGGCCAGCGATGGGAAGGGAACATCGCCCTGAACATGGACACGATTAACAATTTCGGCTTGATCGAAATCTACGAAACGATCCTCCGTCGCGGCAAGATGCTCAGTATCGACGCCGGCATCAACTTTGGCGGGGCGAACGACGCCCTCCTGCTCTCGGCGGGATATCTCAACGATCTCTACATGATGATCGGCAATGAGGCCTGGGCCGATGCCGCCAATCCGACAATCGGGATCGGCACCAAGGACCGGACCTACGGAGACATCGCGACAGCCCTGTTCGCGTTCAAAGGGCAGGTCGGCTCGCTGATCGAGGAGGAACTGGCTTTGCTGCGGGGCAAAGACGATTTCCTTCTGCCCGGAGTGGAAGTGTCTCCGGTCTATAACCGGCTGTTTTGGAATTACACGCGCGGGATCGACGCCGGCGAAGTGATCTACGCGTTGAATTACAACATCCAGGAGGATGCCAATCAGGGGGTCAACGGGATTGTGAACGCGGACGACGCGCGCAAGATGTTTCCTCAAGGCCACGGCGACGCTTACGGCCATTACCTGACCGCGCTCAAGGGGTACTACTCGCTCTTCATCAATCCGAATTTCACCTGGGTGCCCCGCATCGAAGCCGTCCTGGTGCTGGGCAAACCGGTCTCCGTCGATTATCTCGATGAACGAAAGTTCGTCGCCGCCGCGGCCGCCGTAGCGCGGGCGGGCAAGGCCGTCTTCGATTTGACCTGGAGAAGGGACCTGGACTTCGGGGTTCCGACCTGGGATTTCATGTCCCCGACGCGCAGCAACACCCGGAGAAAGGTCCCTTCCACGCGCTACTGGGGCATGGATCACTGGGCTTGTCGAACCGGCCAGGGAGCCTACCTGAACTGGGTGGCCGGCAATTCGATGCTTCCGGAAACGGATCCGGATCCGGACCATGAAGGCATTCAGAGAATCGACCGCACCGTGGTGCCGGAACTCCAAGAACTCCCGGCGATCATGGAAAGCCTGCAAACGGCCCTCGACAACGCCGAGGGCGACAACACGCCGCTGGGACTGCCGCGCAACTCGATTGCGTTTGATATCAGCCCGACCAAGGTCGTCGGCGACGATAGCGGAACTCACTTCGACCAGATCTTCCGCCGGGCCAAGGTGGCGTTGAACAACGCGTTGATTAGCTTCGATGAAGCCAAGGACATCACACGGCTGATGCGCTCGGAGCAGGATTCCACCGCCGAGTTCCAATCCCAGATCGCCGCCCAGGAACTGGCCTACGAACACTCGCTCATCGAGCTGTTCGGCACGCCGTACCCGGATGACATTGGACCGGGCAAGACCTACAAGACCGGTTATCAGGGGCCGGACTTGCTTCATTTCATGTACGTCGATCTTCCGGAGCTCGCGTTTAACGGCGCGTTGACGCCGCAGGAAAAGAAGACATTCAAGATCGACATTCAGACTCTGCCGGCGACGCTCGCCACCAACCTGACGGGAACCTCGGTCGTGACCGCGGTCAATTCGCTCAACGAAATCGTCGGCGGCGCCGCCGCGGCGTATTCGACCAATCATTATGTCGAGTTTCCATTGTATCCCCACGGGTTCTTCAGCAAGCCCACCACTTGGACCGGGCAGCGCCGCGCGCCCGGACGAATCCAACAGGCCATCTCCGAACTGATCGCCGCGCACGCCGAATTGAGCCAGGCCCTGGGCGATGCGGAAGAAGCGAAAGCGGATTTGGACCAGGCGATCGATCTGTTCAAGCTGAAGGTCCGTTTGCACAACGCGACGCGCGATGACCAGCAGAAAGTCCTGATCCTGGAGCAGACCCTGGAGGCCGTCACCGCGGTCACCGAGGTGCTCGAGAAGATCGGCGATTGGGGCAGCAAAACGATCGACGATCTGTTTGATGCCACAGCCGAAGGGATACCCACTTCCTTCATCGCGGGACTCGCGGCCGGCGGAGACGTGGCCTCGGCGGCGCGCGGCGCGGTCAAGGCGATCAAAGGTTCCACCAAGAGCACCCTGGATTGGATCACCGTCATTTCCTGGTCGGTCCAAAAAGCTCTGGAAGTGTCCACGGCCACGACCCAACGATGGCTCGAATTCCATGAAATTGCCCCGCGCGAATGGGAACTCGAAGTGAAAGAGGCCGTGGCCGAACTTGGCGGAAGCCTGGGTGGGCTGCAAAGCCATTTCACGACGATCAACGCCAAACTGCGGCGGCTCGATGACGTGAAAAGGAATTTCGCGTCGCTCGTGGCCGAAGGCGATCGCACGCAGAAAGAGCGCGAGAATTTCCGCCAACGCGGCGCCGCCGTTGTCCAAGGTTTCCGAACCCGCGACGCGGCTTTCCGGATTTTCCGCAACGAAAAGCTGGAACGTTACCGCACCTTGTTCGACCTGGCCGCCCGCTACACCTTCCTGGCGGCCGGCGCTTACGATTATGACACCGGATTGCTCGGCACGAACGAAGGCGAGGAAGTCTTCGAGCGCATCTTCAAATCCCGCGCCTTGGGGGTCGTCAAGCATGGCGAGCCGCAATTCGCCGGCAGCAACACGGGCGACTCCGGTCTTTCCGGGGTCTTGGCGGAACTCAAGAATGATTGGGACAGCCTCAAAGGCCGGCTGGGCTTCAACAACCCCGACACCTACGGCACGACCGTGTCCCTCCGGCTGGAGAACTCCCGCATCTTGCCAGGGTCCGACGGCGACGCTAATTGGAAAGACATTCTCGAGCAGGGCCGGATGGACAACCTCCTGCAAGATGAAGACATTCGAATGCATTGCATGCAGATCAACCGGGACGGCGGCTTGCCGGTGCCGGGCATCGTTTTGGAATTCAGCACGACGGTGGCCGACGGTCTGAATCTGTTCGGAAGGACTCTGGCGGCCGGGGACCATAATTTCAGCCCGAGCCTCTTCGCGACGAAGATCTTTGCGGTGGGGGTGGCGTTGGAAGGCTATCGGGGGATGGAGAATCCGGCGGCCAACAAAGGGGCGGTGGATTCCGCCGGGGGGACATCGCCGCCCGAACCGTCAGCCCCGTTCCTGGACACCCAAGCCTTGGCGGCGACGCCCTATGTTTATTTGATCCCCGTGGGCGAGGATTCGATGCGCAGTCCGCCGCTGGGGGACGTGAGCAACGTGCGGACCTGGACGGTGGCGGACGTGGCGATCCCGATGCCGTTCAATCTGGGGGCGTCGGCGTTTTCGAGCAAGCCGCTGTGGCAGTCGAGCGATGCGCTCTCGGAAGAGCTCTTCGCGATCCGCAAACATCAGGCGTTCCGGCCGGTGTCGAGCACGGCGGTGTTCAACGGGGATTTGGTGCCCTCGCAGTACACGAATCGGCGGTTGATCGGCCGCTCGGTCTGGAACAGCAAGTGGAAGCTGGTGATTCCGGGCCACACGCTGCTGAACAACCCGTCGGAAGGGCTGGACCGCTTTATCCGGACGGTGAAAGACATCAAGCTGCATTTCGTGACCTATTCCTACTCGGGCAATTAAGGCGCAAATCGTGATTCGTGGTGCGCAACCCGTAATGCGTGAAACGTGAAACGTAATTCAAAGTGACTCGAACCAGACATTGCACAATGAAAACCGAATTTCGTCTTGTGGCTCGAAACCCCGACCCGCTCACACCCCCACGCCCCGACACAATTTACGCCCTGACGCTCCTCGCTTTTCTCTCACTGATTCCGGCACCCGCCTATCCACCGGCGCCGCACCATCTCATCTATGGTTTTGTCCGGGACGAATTCGGAAATCCAGTC
>VHCZ01000222.1 GCA_016871535.1 Verrucomicrobiota bacterium | reverse complement strand
GCCGTTGCCCCGGCGCGTTCAGCCCTGGTTGCGCATCAACCGTTCCGATTCGATCTGGCCGTTTTGCGGCGGTGCTTCGCTGATTCCATTGGCCAACTTCTTGGGCCCAGGGTTGCTCTCGGCGCGGATGTCTTTTCCCTCTCCCTGAGGGAGAGGGATAGGGTGAGGGGAAGGGGCCGTTCGAACTCCACGACGCAGCCACTGAAAATAGCGAGTGGCAGAATTTTTGTTTGAGCAACGCGTCCTCACCGATCAATCCGGCCAGATACTGCAGACCGTGGGATTGACGACAGATCGACCGGAGAACCGTAGCGCAGATTTTCAATCTGCTCTATCGCCGATTTCCAATCGGCAGGGCGCCGGCAAGTCCCAGCGGGCTCGGACTGGGAGACGCCCCGCAGAATACAATTCTGCGCTACGGCAGAGTGCAACTCTGCGCTACGAGCTTTGTCGTCCATCCCGCGGACCAAGCAGTAATCTTCGGTGCGAAAAACCGCTTCGATCAGTTCGTGGCACGACGCCCCGGGCGCCGCCGGCAATTCATCGGAACGCAGCCAGTTGGCTGGAGCACGCCGGCGGAGCGGAACGGCTCCCAGGCTGATGGCCGCGATGCCGTGTTCCTCGTAAGAGTCCGTCCATTGAAATCTCATAATAACGGCTCTGAGGCATCAGACAGATTCGCTCGTCACCCTTTCTCCAACTTTTCCGCCGTTCCCCAGGCCGATCACTGCGCAATTGCGGCCGTGGGGCTGACGAACTCAATTCCCGCCCCGGCCGTGTGTGGATTCGTTGAGCCGAGGGTTCTCGCACGGACGATCGCTGGCATGTTGAAGGGACCCGGGTTGCCTCCAAACCTTATGCGCAACACCGCGTCGGTCCCCTCCGCCGAAATCACCACTGGCAGAGCGCTGAGGTCTCGGAAGTGCAAAGGCAGGACTAATTCCACTCGCACTGCTTCACGCGCGATGGATTTGTCTCGCCGAGTTTGAACGCGCAATTCGACCTCGGTGTTCGGTTTTGCCAGCAGGGATCGCCGGTCGATTTCAAGACTCATCAACGCCTCCATGATGACCGCGATGATCTGGTCGTTTTGTTCTCCGGAACTGTAGCTGACGATGTGCTCGCTCCCGTCGCGATCTTTGACGGCCCCTGAAACCATGACGGCGGAACGGCTCGTGCGGCCAATCTCCATCCAGGGGGGCAAGGTCAGCGGATATTCGATCTCATTCGCTTCGGGCGGCACCGTGATCGCCGGTCCATGCACGCCTTGCAAGTGCCGCACTTGCCGATCGGCTAACCGCACCGACAGCGGTCCGGCGAAACCATTCCGATCCAAAATGTAATTCCGTCGATACACGGATCCACGAATTCCGTAGGCGAACAAGTACTCGCCTCGGATTCTGAAAGGCGTTGGCATCGCAACCGCGAGCAATACGTTGTCTAAAGATGGCTGCCCGCGCGGCACGGCGAACTTCGCGATCCGTTCCACAGTGTTTCCATTGATCTTCGCCGCGCCGCGAATCCGAACGTGCGTGGCGCCGATCCTCGTCTCCGGCGCCGCCGTGAAATTCAGTTCCGTCTTTGGCTGCTTCTCGGCGATTTTGAGCCCCTTCACGCTGACGCCCGCAGGCAGGCCTTCCACGGAAAGCTCAACTTCACTCGCAAAGCTTCCAATGCGCTCGGCGTCGATTCGAAGCTGAGCCGGTTTTGGCTGCGGTCGATTCTTTTTTTGTTCCTCGCTCAGGCCGGCGATTTCGCGCAGGACGGTCACGGCATCCGTCGCCAATTTGAGCTGGAAGTCCGGTTCCGGTTGGGGGCCCGCTCGAAGCCGATAGCTAAACTTAGGTCCGCCGCGCGACGCGAACCGTTCCTTGACGCCCAAGATGTAGGTCCCATCCGCAGGCGCTTTAAACGTCAGGCGCGAATCGGTCTGGTCGCCGCCGAGGTCGTCGTTTTGGGCAAGCGGCTTGCCGGAAGTATCGAGGATGGTCAGGACGGAGTCGAGCGGGCTGCCCAGGCGACTGGCTCGGAGATCGAATTCGTAAGATTGGTCCTTCGCGAGGCGAACGGGCCAGAATTCGCTCTCGTTCGGACATTCAACACGGCCGTTCAACACGACCGGCAGAACGATGGAGTCCTGCTTGGAAGCGTCCGCGAGCGAGCCCGCCGCGGCAACGCTCTCCGGCCAATCATCCACCTCAAGCACGATCGGGTTCGTGCACGAGTCACCTAACTTCAATTGCGTGACGAAAGGACTTGCTGCCTCAGCCGGAAGATCGAGCGTTGCTTGCGAAGAAGGCAAGGCGGCTCCGAGCAAGTGCATTCGCAACTTAGCGCCCCGGCGGCCCCCCAACGGGAAGATCGCCTGGACAAAAGGTCTGTCCGTCAGCGTCAATCGATACACATAATGCTGCAGCCCGCCGAAGCTGATGTCGTGGATTCGGACTTCATACGTCCCGTCGGCAGGAGCCGTGAATGAGAGCTGCGGGTCTGTTCCGGAAGCCGCGACCGCCTCGGCCAGATGGCGTCCTTTGGAATCCCGTACTTCCACTCTCGGCTCCAAGGGCGAGCCCAATCGCCTGGCCCAGGCGTCGAGGGTGATTTCTTGTCCGGCGCGAGCCGTGAACGTCCAGACATCGACGTCTTCGCGGGGAAAAATCCGTCCGTTAATTGTCACAGGCAACTGAACTTCGGTCCGGATCGGGTTGCCGTCGATTTCCTGTTCAATCACCTCGGACAACTCGCCGATCACGAAGGGCCGCGCCGAAGTCGCGCCTTGCGAGGTCCAAACGCGCCAGTAGCGCACGCCCGGTTCGGCCTCGGCCGCAATTCGCACCTCACCCGCGTGGTCCTTTGGATAATCTTCAACATTCTGCGAAGCGGGCAGCGGAATGATCGGCCCTTCGAACCAGACGGTGTTCGTTTGGCGAATCGTGCCTGCGGCCGAAACTCCCGGACCCAGCATCTCGAACGACGCTTCGCCATGCAGGTAATGGCCTCCCACTTTGAATGGAACGTCTGTGCCTCGCTGCCCGCCGGCGGGAAAAATGTAAGAGACGGAAGGTTCTTCGGCGGAATTGCAGAGCGCGAACGACATTACAGATGCCAAGCACCGACCAAAGAGGATACGGCTACGGGAAAAGAGCCTCACACCAACTCTCGAATGATTCGCCCGCCACTCGAAAGCGCGATCGGCCTTCCCTCGGGGGTTCGCAGTTCGGCTTTCGGATCGATACCCAGCAAGTGATACAGCGTGGCCGCCAGATCCTCGGGGCCGTACGGATTGTCCGCCGGCTCCTGTGCCCAGGCATCGCTTGTCCCGACGGCTCGCCCGCCCTGGATGCCGCCTCCGCCGATCGCCAACGTAAAGCATTTGCTCCAGTGATCTCGGCCCGCGTCCTTGTTGATGCGCGGCGTGCGGCCAAATTCGCCGCTGAGGATGACCAGCGTCGAGTCGAGCCGGCCGCGGTCCGCGAGGTCGCGGAACAGCGTGGCGATCGCCGCGTCGAACTTCGGGAGCAACTGGCTCTTCAGGATCGTGAAGTTGTCGTAGTGCGTGTCCCAATTCGAGTGATCGACCATCACGCATCGCACGCCGGCCTCGACGAGTCTTCGCGCCATGAGACAGCTTTGGCCCAGCGTGTGCCGTCCGTATTCATCGCGGAGTTTTTCCGGCTCCTGCGCGATGTCGAATGCCTTCTTCGCCTCCGGCGAAGTCATCAGGTCGAATGCTTTTTGACTGAAGACACTCACGCTGCGGGCCGCGCTGTTTGCTTTGACTTCAGCCCTTCGTTGGTAGCGATCGACCTGTCCCAGCAGCTCCCGTCGAGCCGCAAGCCGTGAGGCCTCCAGCGCCATCGGCGGCGCGAGGTCGGGCACGGAGAAACTCGGCGCGCCCGGATCGGATTCGATCACAAACGGCACGGCCGACGGCCCGAGAAAGGCCGAGCCCGCGCTGGCGTGCAGAATGGGCAAACACACATACGGTGGGACCGAGCTGCGCGCACCCAGTTTGTGGCCAATGACCGAGCCGAAGGAGGGATACTGGTTGTTGGGCTTCAGGTTGGGATTGAATCCGGCGATGGGGTGATAACCCGTGAGCATGTAGTGATCAGCCGGACCGTGATCCGCATTGCGGTGACCGAATGACCGGACGAGTGATAATTTGTCCATCTGCCCGGCGATCTTTGGCAGATGCTCGCTCACGTGGACACCGGGAATGCGCGTTGGGATCGATTTGAATTCGCCGCGGATGTCGGACGGCGCGTCCGGCTTGAGATCGAAGGTGTCGATCGTGCTCATGCCGCCCTTGAGGAAAATCCAGATCACCGAGACGTCCCGCTGCTGGCCGGCGGGACTGGCGGCCCGCGCCTGGCGTTCGAGCAAGGCGGGCAAACTGAGTTCGATTCCGAGCAATCCGACCGCGCCCACCCGCAGGAAGTCACGCCGGTTGATCCCGTTACAGTGTTGAACGTATCGGCTCATAGATTCTAACTTTCAATGATTGAAAACAAATTCAAGCGAGTTGAGGAGGCTCCAGGCCAGGTCTTCGGCCGCGTGCCGCCGATCACGGCCGCGTTCAGCCAGGTACTTCTCAGCGCACTGCCTCTCTTCCGTCGCCGGGAATCTGCTGTAGAAGGTCAGATACAATTCGTCCGCCAGATTCACGTTGTCCGAGCATGAACTGGTGAGGCGCGCAATGGCGCCCTCCTCGTGCGTCAATTTGAAGTGAATCTGTGGTGAATTGAGCAAGTGCAGCACTTGGGCAATGCTGGCCTCGGCATTGCGCTCGCACTCGCACGCGGTCTTGCGCACAGGCCGGCCAAACAACTTCAGAAAATAATGCGACACGTCGCTGTCCCACACCTGGATCGCGCGATAGCCCGCCGGCACGCCAGCGAACTTCTCCCCGATGCCGGTGGTCTGGCACACCGCATCGAGCAGCACTTCCGCCGGCAAGCGCTTGAGCAAAGTCCGCGAATAATTCTGCTCATCCTGCGCGTTCGTGTCGTTCGGTTGCGAGGAGAGTTGATACGTCCGGGACCTCGTAATCGTTCGGATCATTTGTTTGAGATCGAAATCCACTTCGACCACCTGGCGAGCAAGCGCGTCGAGTAATTCCGGATTACTCGGAGGATTGGTGGCGCGCACGTCATCGACCGGCTCGACCAACCCGCGTCCCAGAAAGTGCGCCACCATTCGATTGGCCAGATTCTTCGCAAACCACGGATTATCCGGCGCCGTGAACCACGCCGCAAGGGTGCGGCGCAACTCCGTGTCCGTCTCCGGGTGGGGCCTGGCTGCGCCGAGCGGATGGGGGCGAACCATTTCGCCCGTGCGCGGATTTCGGGCTTCCGCTTTGCCGCTCGCCAGCAGCATCTCTCCAGCAGGCCCTTTCTTTCGATTCACCGGTTGGAAGAACGCTTGCATGCCGTAATAATCGCTCTGGCTCCAGCGGTCGAACGGGTGATGATGGCATTCCGCGCAGGCGATGCGGACGCCGAGAAAGACCTGCGACAGCGTGCTGGCCATTTCGCCGGGCTTGGCGAACAGCCTGTAGAAATTCGCTTGAGGCGTTTCTTCGATGGGTCCCTCCGCCGTGATCAACTCACGGACCATCAGGTCGAATCGCGTGTTCGACGCGAGTCGTTTTCGGATCCAGGAGTAGTAAGCGTAAGCATCCTTGTGTCCGAGCACCTGGCGATCGACGCGCAATACGTCCGCCCATCGCAGCGCCCAGTAATCCGCGTACTCAGGCCGAGCAAGCAACTCATCCACAAGCCGTGCGCGCCGGTCCAGCCGCCGATCCACGAGGAAACGCCGGGCTTCGGCCGGAGTCGGGAGCGTGCCAATGACGTCCAGGTAAACCCGCCGGAGGAATTCGGCGTCATCCGCCAACTCGGACGGGTGGATATTCAATTTCCTCAGCTTGATATCGACGAAACGGTCGATGAAGTTGAATTCCGGAAGTTGTGGAAACGGCGCCGGGCTTTCTTGGCGCGGCACAAGAATCTGGCAGACCGCGACCGCGCTCAGGTAACGAGCCATGATCGCCGCCTGGCCGGGAATGTCGGCCGCAGAGACCCAACCCTCGTCATCGACGCGCGCGACGACTTCGTTGTTAGATTGGAACTGCGCGAGGTGGGTCACGTCCACGCGTCGTCCATCCGAATAGATCGCCGTCACCCGCAGCGGTTGCCGCGCCTGCATGGGTAACACGCGCTCCGTCGGCGTGAGTTCAATCTCTTTGACTCTGGGATCGGAGGCGTGTCCAAACGGCGTGCCGGCCGCGATCCAGTCGCGGACGATCAGGTATTCCGGTGTGCCAGCCCGAATACGCGTGCCGCCGCCATGCGGCATCGCGCCGGAAATCTTCTGCAGGAGTAAACTTTCCTCAGGAGCGGCCGGGAAGACGCGGCGACCCCGGCTCTCCATCGTGAGGGCTTTGTGATCAGCCGCTGGATCATAGCCAAAAACAGAGAGCTTGAATCCGTTCTGTCCTTCGGCTTTGCCGTGGCACGACGAGGAATTGCAGCCGAACCGGTTTAGGAAGGGAGTGATATCGTTCTCGAAGTTGAACGATCGCGGTTCGCGCGCGTGGAGGCTTTGGAGGATCAGCAGTTCGAAGGCAAGCACCAGCGAGGCAAGGCCAGCGATTCGTTTCATGCAAAGCGACGCAGTCTGCGCAGGAAGCGCCCGATTCTGCCCAGACCTTAGCCTTTCGCTGGTCGCTAGCGCAAGGGAAATTCTGAGGGCGGGTTCGAAAAAACCCCCACCGAAGTTCCGGGGACCGAAGTCGCGGAGGTCTGGCACCAGGAAATCAACTGGCCACAGCCGCGTCGGGTCGTGCTCTTGCGGCATACAGTATCTCTATCAGGCGCTGGTGACCAACCTGCCTGCGAGCGTGCCACCGTTGGAAGCCGCTTTCCCGGCGTTGAAACGCCGGGCTATTGTCGGAGAGTCCCTCCGGGACAATGCCATGACAATGCCAATCCATTTTTGCGGCCTGCAAGCATTTCTGGTAACAGTCCTTGGACCATGAACCGGCCTGCCTTTTATCGAGAAGACCTCGCTTACATTCATCATGTCGGCTTTGGGGAACTGGCAACCCGGGCCGCGCCAGAACTGCTGCGGATTCTCAAACGCGCAGGCATTCGCCGGGGGACCCTCGTTGATCTCGGTTGCGGCAGCGGCTTGTGGGCGAAGGCAGCCGAACGGGCTGGATTCGACGTCATTGGCGTGGACTGTTCGCCAGACATGATTCGCCTGGCGAAACGCGTGGCTCCTCGCGCTCGTTATCGTTGCGCCTCGCTTCACGAGTTCGAGCTGCCGCCTTGCGATGCGATCACGATCCTGGGCGAAGGCTTGAATTACCTCGACGGAGAGCAGATCCCGAAAGTCGAGAAGCTCTTCAAGCGCGCGGCTCAAACGCTGCGTCCCGACGGATTCTTCATTTTCGATGTGATGATCCGGGAAGGCCCGGCGATGAACTATCGCGGCTGGCGCGCGGGGAAAGATTGGGCGGCGCTGTTCGAAGCGGCTGAGAACCGCCGGAAACACGTGTTAACGCGGCGAATCACGGCCTTCCGCAAGATCGGCTCGGCGTATCGGCGGTCGGAAGAGACCCACGTCGTGCGGTTGTTTGACCACGAGGAAGTCACGCGGGCATTGCGCGCTTCAGGGTTCTCCGTGCGCGTTTCCCGGCGCTACGGACGCACGCCGCTGGCGCCGCGGCGAATGGCCTTTTTCGCACTCAATGGTTCTGCAAGCCACGGATGATCCTGGATTCGGGTATGAAGCCATCTCCGCCGCGCGACTCCGATCCGCGAGTCGCGCAGCCTCCGGACAAACCACTCCTCATTTTCGACGGCGACTGCGCGTTTTGCTGCCGCTGGCTGTGGGGCCAGCACGTCCAGGAGCCATCCCACATTTTCGTCCGCTGGCTCTTTCTGAGGTTGATGGGCGTGACTTACCTGATCGCCTTCCTCTCGCTGAACGCGCAGCTCGCCGGCCTGATCGGCAGCAACGGAATCATGCCCGCGCAATCGGTCATGCGTGCGGTTGAGGAAAACACCGCTGGCCTGGGGATCGATCGGTTTCGGGTCGCGCCAACGCTGTGCTGGTTGAGCGCCGAGGACAGCTTCCTGCGCGGACTGTGCGTCGCCGGCCTGGCGCTCTCGGCTCTGGTCATGCTGAACATTGCCCCGGCACCGTGCCTGTTCCTGCTCTGGCTCAATTATCTGTCGCTCGCCCAGATCAGCACGGTGTTCCTCGGCTATCAGTGGGACAACCTTCTCCTGGAGGCGGGTTTTCTGGCGATCTTCCTCGCGCCTTGGCGGCTCTGGCCAGGTTTCGCCCGCGAAACGCCGCCCTCGCGCCTCGTGCTCTGGCTGCTGCGCTGGCTGCTCTTCCGGTTGATGTTCTCTTCGGGCGCCGTGAAGCTCTTGAGCGGAGACGCCGCCTGGCAAAACTTCACCGCCCTGACCTTCCACTATGAAACGCAACCTTTGCCGACGCCGCTGGCCTGGCACGCGCACCAGTTGCCGGTCTGGTTTCATGAAGTGGCCTGTCTTGGAATGTTCTTTGTCGAGCTGGTTTTGCCCTTCCTCATCTTCCTCCCGCGCCGTCCGCGCTTCCTTGCGTTCTGGGGTTTCTTGCTGCTGATGGCGGCCATTGCGCTCACTGGCAATTACACCTTCTTCAACCTCCTCACCGTTGCCCTGTGTGTGACTCTGCTGGATGACTTCGCGCTGGCAAGGTTTGTTCCGCGCAGATGGGCTGAGCGAACTGCCGTTATTCCGGAACAGTCGAACCCCGTCCACCCTGAGGCGACCTCCGCTCCGAACGCCCCCCACGCACCTGACTCGACCACGGATTACACAGATAACATGGATAAAAGAGCTTCGCCATCCGCGAAATCCGTGGCCGCCCCACTCCGCTGGACGCGCGCCGCCGTGTTGTCACTGCTCACCGCCGTGGTGCTGGGCGTGACGACGGTCGAAATGCTCGGCCTGTTGCGCGTCCGCTGGGCCGCCGGGAATCCGCTCGTGAAACTCTATCGATGGGTCGCGCCTTTCCGCTCCATCAACAGCTACGGCTTGTTCGCGGTCATGACCACGTCGCGCCCTGAAATCGTCGTGGAAGGCAGCCACGACGGACAGAACTGGCTGGCTTACGAGTTCCGCCACAAGCTCGGCGACCTGCGCCGGCGGCCAACGTTTGTTGCGCCGCATCAACCGCGGCTCGATTGGCAAATGTGGTTCGCCGCGCTAGGCGACGTGCGGGGCAATCCCTGGTTTGTGAACTTTTGCGTCCGCTTGCTGCAAGGCCAACCCGAAGTCCTCGCTCTCATCGATCGAAATCCATTCCCGGATCGGCCGCCGAAGTTCATCCGCGCCCGGACCTACGCCTATCACTTCACCACGCCCAAACAGCGTGGCCAAGACGGAGCCTGGTGGCGGCGCGAATACCAAGGCGAATACTGTCCCGCCCTCTCGCTCCAGCCAAACACCGCTCCCTGAACGGGCCCCCTTTGAATCGGAAGTGCCAGTATCTGGGGACGGCAACCCTCGAAAAGCATTGTGAACTCCAGGGATTGCCTTACTCCAGCGATTGAGGAACTTTTGAGAGTGCTGCCTGATGTTCGGGGACGCGGGGCGGGTGTTTCGCGAACATGCAAATCGAATCTGACACACTTTCTTCTGGCAACGGAAAGACCGAGGCACTGAGAATCCTCGTCGCTTAGAGCGGTTTCGAAAATGGGATCGAAGGCGTGCGGCTTTATCAGCGCCTGCTTGAAAAACTCGCCCACGAGTTCGTCTCCGTTGGTCTATGCGAAGGAACGCCTGCGGTGCCATTCCTCCATTTCCTAATCTTAATCATACTCGTAATCCTAATCTCTCGGGGTCGCGTTAGAGACTTAGTGGTCCATTTCATAAATACGCTCACGTTCGCGGCAAGGGATTTTTCGGCCAGACGAGGCGCGAGCGACGAGCATATCCCGAAGTGGATCTGTAAGGAGCAAGCAACGAAGTCTGGCGAAAAAGAACTGCCGCCCTTCGGGTTGCGCCG